>JAGRLX010000356.1 GCA_020441605.1 Alphaproteobacteria bacterium | reverse complement strand
CTTAATAGGTCCTGAGCCTAGAGAGCCAAAGGGCAGAAGCTGAAAAGCAGAATTTGACACTCGCAAAACAAGTATTCGAGAATACTTTCTTTCAGTTGCTGAGGTTGCACAACGAAATAGTGCAGGCTATTGATGTGCGCGGTGGCAATGATAGCAGAATAACTTACCAAGGAAGGGATTGCTTCAAGTATTTCTATAAGAAATTGAAGGGAAAGTGGGATAAAAATATAGACAGCCAAGAGGGGAGCAATCGCGCAATCAAGGCTTACGAATTGACATTTCCAGAAATAGAAGCTGACGTGGGGCACTATTTTAGAAGTTTGTACAACATAGTGAAATTTGTGGATCAGAGTGTAATTGAAAACAAAAGACTGTACACAAATCTGGTGCGAGCACAGATATCATCCTACGAGTTAGTGTTGCTTTTCTACAATTGCCTATCTGCCTACGGAAAACAGAAATTCAAACCGCTCGTCGAAGAATATTCTTTGCTGAAGATGATATCGCCTGAACTATTGTTGAATCCTGAGTCAGACAAGTTGGAGTTCAATGCCAAGGCATTTGACGGTTCCCCTGAATTGCAGAAGCATGAGGTAGCTTAAGAGAAAAACTTGGGGCCAATGGTAGAGAGCGGGAAAGGGGTAAGGCTCACACCAATTTCCGCTCGATCTTCTCGTTGAACTCCTTCTCGAAGACCTTCTTCTTGCCCTCATAGGCCTCGATCCTGCCCCACACGATCCAGTGGCTTTTGGTGGCGGTGAGCCGGCCATAGGTCTCGGTCCGCGTGTCCCAGGTGCCGCGTTTGCGAATCTCGGTCCAGTGCGTTTCCATCTTGGCCGAGAGCGGATCATCCGGCTTGATCGCATAGGTCTCGCGCCCGGTGCTGGCGATGATCATCCCGTGCGGCTTCAGTTCCTGCTCGCCGAAATCGTCGATGATCTCGATGCGGAGTTCGCCGGTTTTTTCGTCGATCACCGTCTCGCGCTTGTTCGAGGGCTTCTTCAAGTCCTTGATCTTGGCCGGCGGGGCCGCCTCGGCCGGCTTCCAGAAGAGTGGCGTTTCCCCCGCCATGTCCTTGCGGACCGGCAGATGCAGTTGCGACTTGCCGGTGTAGATGGTGAGCGTGACCGGCTCCGGCGCTGGCCACATCATCGGGAAATAGCTGGTAGAGACGGAGACGCGGATCCGGTGTCCCTTGGGGATGCGCCAGGCAATGTCATCAAGCTTGATCTTCATCCGGTAGCGCTTGCCGGGCTCGAGCGCCGTGGGCTTGTCGCGGCTGTCGCGCATGCAGAGATTCTGCAGGTGATAGGTGATCCGGCTGACCTCGCCCGTGGGCCAGACATCGTTGAGCCGCACCGCGATATGGGCCACCGGCTTGTCGACCGAGAACTCGAGATCGACCGCCGGCTGGCCGACAATATCGACGTCGGTGATCAAGGCAGGCGTGTCGAAGGTGATGGACTGTTCGTCGTCGCGGCGCTGGTCGCCTGGAAACTCCGGTCCAAGCCAGATGATGCAATACTCCCCGCCATCGGCCCCCGTCGTCTGTCTGGATGAAACGGTCGCTGCCGTTTCCTCGGAGGCGGTGGGCCCAATCGCGCCGCCGGCATTGAGCCACCATTTCTTGGTGTCGACATTGCCAAAGCCCCAGAAGCTGTCTCCAACCCAGCGGCCGTTGATCCGCTCGGGAAAGCTGCCGGGTTTGTAGGCGTCCATGATGTAGTAGCGATAATCGGCATCCCTGGTGATGCCCGACGGCTCGTTCTTGAGCCACTGGTCCCACCAGCGCAGCATTTCCTGAAGGAAGCCAATGCGCGGTTCGGGCACGGCGAAATGCGGATACTTGTGCGCCCATGGCCCGATGATCGCCTTGCGCGACGTGCGAAGTCCTTTCATCAGCCGCGGAATGGCATTGGAATAGGCATCGTTCCAGCCGCCGACGACGAGGGTGGGCGCCTCCACCGCAGCCCAGTCCTCGCAAACCGAACCATGTTTCCAATAGGCATCGCGATGCGGGTGGGACAGCCAGGGGATGACCAGGAACGGTTCGTTCTGCAGTCGTTGCATCCACATCTTGCGCCACTTGTTGCCGACGATCTTCGGATCCGGCGGACGCGAGGAATAGGCGAGCATGGTGGCGGCCCAGCCCAGCATCTCGTTGATGACCGTGCCACCCTTGTAGTGGACGTCATCTTCATAGCGGTCATCGGTGGAACAGATGGTGACGATCGCCTTGAGCGCCGGTGGCTTGCGCGCCGCGACCTGCAGGGCATTGAACCCGCCCCAGGAGATGCCGAACATGCCGACCTTGCCAGTGCACCATGTCTGCCGGGCGATCCAGGCGATCACCTCCAGCGCGTCATCTTGCTCCTGCTTGGCATATTCGTCTTCCATCAGGCCATCGGAATCGCCGTTGCCGCGCATGTCGACCCGGATGGCCGCATAGCCGTGACCGGCAAGATAGGGATGGGTCAGGGCATCCCGAACGTGGGTTCCGTCGCGCTTCCGGTACGGCAGGTACTCGAGGACCGCGGGCACCGGGGCCTTCTCGGCATCCCGTGGAAGCCACATGCGTGCAGCGAGTTTCGTGCCGTCCGACAGGGTGATGAAGAAGTTCTCGACTTCCTTCACTTTGCGCGGGAAGTCCTTGATGGTCGTGATCGTCATGGAAACCTCGAGTCTGGTCCGATGGCAGGCAATGTGCCGTGATGGGCGAGTGAAGTACAGGCCGCGATGATGGCATCGAATGATGCCCGGGCCGGAGCGCTCATGTTGCGGGCGCGGATGAAGGCATGGACCAGGAGCGGCTCGTCACGTACCACTGACGCAACACCCGCTGCCGATAGACGCCGGGCATAAGCCAGGCTGTCGTCATGCAAGGGATCAAGACCGGCCGCCACCAGAAAGGCCGGGGGCAAGCCGGAATAGTCGGTCTCGCGTAATGGCTCGGCATATTTGTTGCCTTGGCCCCTGTAAATGGCGCGATAGTACTCAACCTCGCTGGTGGAATAGCCGGGCGCATGTGACGCGGAGACATAAGACCCGCTGGTTATGTCGCCGCCCAGCCCAGGATAGATCAGCACCTGGCCCCGCAGCTTTGGCCCGCCGGAATCCCGCGCCCTGAGCGCGAGGGCTGCAGCGAGATTTCCGCCGGCACTGTCGCCACCGATGATCATCCGCTCGTAGCTCTTGCCCAGCGTACACACTACCGACCAGGCGTCGTCCAGCGCGGCGGGAAAGGGATGCTCCGGCGCCAGGCGGTAATCGACCGCCACGACATCGATCGCCGCGCCATCACAGATTTCGGCGCAGATGTCGTCATGACTCTCCAGCCCGCCCAGTATGAAGCCACCCCCATGGAGGTAGACCATCAGGGGAGGGGCGTCGACTCCACTCTTGCGGTAGACGCGGCACGAAACGGAACCGAAAGCGATATCTTTCGTTTCAACCGATGGCGGCCGAGGCCTGCGAAAATGCGCATAATAGCGCTCGTAGAAGGCTCGCTGCTCTGCAATCGGGTATTTCACCGCGTCATCAGGGTAAAACTGCTTGCCCTCGAGGATGAACTGCAGAATGCCCGGATCTTCGATTTTTTCGGATTTTTTCGTTTTTCTTTCGGACATGTGACTTGCAGCACAGAATTTGGCCGGCGTCAGGTTACAAGGACTGCCATCAATTGCAAAGATGAACGGAACATAAACCGCGGGCTCAGAATTGGTTCAGGCCACGCCCTTTAGAAACCGGCTCATCAAGACACATAAGAGAGGGAACACGCTCATGAACACGATCTTCAAGACTATCGCCGCCGCCGCTCTGGTTTCCGGCTTCCTCGCTACGTCCGCTTCGGCCGCATCGGTTGCGCCCAGCCAGCAGACCGCCAGCCAGGGCGTTGTGATCGTGCCGGCCTCAGCCAGCCCCTATCAGGAAGAGGCCGCCGCAGCGAAGTACAAGCGCGGCAAGGTGGTTGACTACAACGGCCAGTCGGCTCCTGGTTCGATCATCGTCAACACCAAGCAGAACCGACTCTATTACGTTCTGGGCGACGGCAAGGCTCTGATGTTCCGTGTTGCCACCGCCAAGCGGGGCTTTGAATGGAAGGGCACCCACAAGGTCTCGGCCAAGGCCAAGTGGCCGTCCTGGTCGCCGCCGGCCGAGATGCGCAAGCGCCACCCCGAACTTCCCACATTCATGGCTGGCGGTCCCGACAATCCGCTCGGCGCCCGCGCCCTGTACCTCGGTTCGTCGATCTACCGCATCCATGGCACCAATGCGCCGGACTCGATCGGCAAGGCTGCCTCTTCGGGTTGCATCCGCATGTTGAACGAAGACGTGACCTATCTCTACGGCCTGGTGAAGCTCGGTGCCCAGGTGACGGTTCTGTAGTCCCCGGCTTCCCTCCCACTCCCCTGCAAACCACTGGGCCCCGAACGGGGCCCATTTTCATTCTGGAAGAGCGCCTTCATGCGCAAGATGGCGGAGAGCGTCTGCGATGGCCCTGAAGCCCGCCATGGCAGGAACGCTGTGATGACGTGCCCGCATGTAGGAGTGGCAGAGCGCGGGCTCTTCGCGGATGGCGCAGGCGATTCCGGCCGCTTTCAGCTTGTCATGGAATATCCTGCCGTCGTCGCACAGCGGATCATGGGCAGCCACCGTGACATAGGCCGGCGGCAGCCCGCCGAGGTCCGAGGCGACATTCGGCACGGCGTAGGGGTCTGCCCAGTTCGGACCGCCGCGGGCTCCGAGAAAGCTCTCCAGGTAATAGATCATCTCCTCGCGCGTGAGGCATGGCGCATTGGCATTGCGCAGATAGGATGCCGTTTCGGTGTCGGCGCCAAGCACGGGGTAGATCAGCACCATGCCGCGCAGTTGGGCCAGACCCCGGTCACGCAGCGATTGGGCCAGTCCCACTGTCATCTGGCCGCCGGCGCTGTCGCCAGCGCCGACGATGTGCGACGGATCGATGCCGAGCGCCCGGCCGGAACTGCGCATCCAGTCGAGAACCTTGTGCGAATCCTCGAGCTGGGCCGGGTGTGGGTTCTCCGGAGCCAGACGATAGTCGACCAGAACCACCACGCAGTCGGCCGCATCGGCCATTTCGGCGCATATGTCGTCGTGGGTTTCGCAGGAGCCCAGAACCCAGCCGCCACCATGGAAATAGATGACGCCCGGCTTTGGCGCCTCGCCCGGCGGGCGGAACACCCGCACATGGACGCCGTCGACGTCGAGGTCCTCCACCAGCAAACGGTCGGGCCGCTTGGCCCGGAACATCCGGCACACATCATCCCAGGCCTTGCGCTGCTCGGGCAGGGGCCAATGGGCCGATTCCGGTGGCGAGTGTCTGGACAGTTCCTTGTAGAAGGAGAGCATTCCGTCGTCGACTGGAGTCAATGTCATGCGGGTTTGTTCCTGGACGTTTTTCTGTCATATGGCTGCGGCAATCCTGCACCAATGCAAGTGAGCCGTCTATTGTCACCGAACATCTGGCCCTTCGGCAGAACACCTGAGCCCGACGCCGGCCATCGCATCCCCGCGGCCGCAGACGAGGCTGCGCGCACGCAAATCGAAGCGCTCGTGGCGGCGCTTCCCGATCCGGTGTTGCTCGTCGATGGCGATGGCCTTGTCCTGGCCGCCAATGCCCGGATGCGGGCGGCGCTCGATACCGATCCTGTCGGGCATCATCTTTCGACCTCGATACGGACACCCGCACTTCTGGATGCCGTGGCTGAAGCAACTTCCGTGTCGGCCGGAAGCAACGTCGAACATGAAATCCGGGTGCCCGTCCCACGTTCGTTCGATGTCACCGTTTCCCCCTTGGCCCGTGACGGCCGCACAGGTCCGGCCGCGGTTCTGGTTTTCAAGGACCTGACCCGGGAACAGCAGATCGAGCGCATGCGCGCCGACTTTGTGGCCAATGCCAGCCATGAG
>JAGRLX010000355.1:743-10401 GCA_020441605.1 Alphaproteobacteria bacterium | reverse complement strand
GGCCGCCAACAGCTTCTGGGACTATCCCAATGTGGGCTCCAGCCACTACCGCTGGTTCATCACCGCCAATGACTTCGGCACGACTGTTCCAGGTGCCATCCTGTCGATCGACAAGATTCCGACGCTGACCGGCAGCCCGGTGTCCGTAGCATGCTTCCAGGGCCTGGAGCCGAACCTCGCCCCGCCGATCCAGCTCGACACCAACATTCAGGCGACATTTCTCTCTCCTGGATCCGGTGGCGGCAATACAATTGTCCGTTATGACCTCAAGAATCAGGGCCAGAATAGCGGCGATGCCTTGAACGATACGGTCGCGGCCAAGCCATCCTACGCCATCCCGGCCTGGACCTCAGCCTCCGGCGCTCCCCAGCCGAACGGCCAGAAGCTCGACACGCTGGACGGACGCTTCCAGTCCAACAGCATTCAGTCGCTGGGCAACATCTGGAACGTTCACACCGTCAACAATGGCGGCCGGGCCGCGATCCGCTGGTATTCGCTCAGCAAGACATCGACCACCAGCACGGTGAATGCGGTGACCGAATTCCTCTCGGATGATCCCACCGGCCACCTGTTCAACCCGTCGATTGCCACGGGTTCGGGCCTCCTCGGCGCGCCGGCGATCATCACAGCCTCGCGCACGGCGGCGACCGCCGGGACCGGCAACGCCGCCCACCTGGTGTTCACCGGCCTGAATCACGGCAATTTTGGCTGGAGCTACGCGGTTGCGGCCACGTCCGGGTCGCAGTTCGCCACCGACGGTTTTGGAACGCCATGCAATTCCACGTCGCGCGGCGCCTGCCGCTGGGGTGACTATTCGTCCACCAGCATGAGCCCGGTGTCCAGCGCCGAAGCCTGGAGCTTCAACCAGCTGGTGACTGGAGCCACCCAGTTCGACTGGACCACCAGCGCCGCACGTGGCATCCTCAACCTGACCTCCGGCCCGGACAGCAAATGGGCCGGATGATCCAAAGCTATGCGCGATTGGGAGCCCCTTGCGGCTCCCAATCTCTTGTTTGGCCAAAGCTGCGGACTCAAGGAAAGTGGCTAGAGGATCCCGGCGGCCGGGGCCATTGCCTGTTGACAATTCGGCGCAGGCAGACAATGCCATTGTCATCCGACGTGGCGCCGGGCGGCAAGCCGAAGGTGGCCCGAGCTCCATGCCGATGACAATGCTGCAGGACAACCGATGCTTCCAAAGAAAATAGTCCATTACTGGCACAGCAAGGAGAACGCCGGCCTTGTCGCCGACTCCATTGCCACATGGAAGCAGGTCTATCCCGATTTCGAAATGGTGCAGTTCGACGGCGACTCGGCCCAGGCCTATCTGACCGAGAAGGCCGCGGCCGGTGCCGAATTTGCCGAGGGCGTGCTGGACGCCTATGTCGGCTGCTACCTGCCGGCCATGAAATCCGACATCTTCAGGGCCTATTATACCTACCTCGACGGCGGCATGTATATCGATGCCTCGACCGTCGCCATCGCCCGGATCGATGAGCGCGTTCCACCCGGCACCGAACTCGTCCTTTATCGACGCTGGCATGGCGCCATCAACAACGGATTGTTCTGGGCCCCCGCGGGCTCACCCTTCCTGAGGGATTTCCTGACGACCATGCTGGAGCGGGTCGCCAGCAAGTCCAGCAACAATGTTCACTTCGTGACCGGCCCGACGATCTGGACGGAGCTTGCCAGGGCCCATGAGGGCGGACCGCTGGCGATCCTGATCCTCAAGCATGACGAGATCGCCGGAACCCTGGTGCGCTTCAACCAGGCCCTGCCCTACAAGAGCGACGGCACGCACTGGTCCGCCGCCCAGAACCGGACCTCGATCTTCCGCACCTATTTCGGGCCGGGCAAACGGATCGTCCTGCATCTGGGCGTGCACAAGACCGCCAGCACGCTGATCCAACTGGCACTCAAATCGGCGGAAGACCAGTTGGCGGCCAGGGATACGGCAGTCTACTCGGCCCATAGCAAGAGTTTCCCAGCCTACCGGCCCTTCCGCGACAGTTTCCTCGCCCTCGGAAAACATCTCATCAAGGCGGGACAGCATAGCCCCGCCGCATTGGAAACCGGCCAACAGCTCTTCACCCAGCCGCTGTTCAGGAAGGCCCGGCAGGCATTCGACCAGTTGATGCGGGATACCGCGCAAGAGACCATCATCATTTCCGACGAGAACCTGCTCGGCCCGCCGATCGGGGAATTCGCCATGGCGGGCGAATTGCGCATCACCAAGTTCTACGAGGCCGCGTCCGTCATCGCCAGCAGCCTCGCCTCCATCGCCCGCGAGCACAATACCAGCGTGATCCTCTATCGCCGCGACGAACCCGGATTGATCGAGAGCCTCTACGGCAACACCATTTCCAATCTGCGCTTCGAGGGCACCATCGAGGAATTCCTCGACTCCGTCGACTGGAGGTCGATTTCCTTCGACCGCCTGGCGGGCGACCTGGCCGCTGCCTTTGGCGGAAACCTGCAGATGGCCGGATTCGACTTGATCAAGCAGGGCCCAGACGCCTTCATGGCCGATTTCATGGCCCGCGCCGGCCAGGCTCCGCTCGACTTGCCGAAGAGCTTCCAGGTGGTCAACTCCCGGCCCTCCGACAGCCAGGTGATGGAAGCGCGGCGGCTCGCGGCCGAGGCCCTCGTCGGTCCCCCGCGGATCGAGGCGATGCGGGCATTGAACCGTCGCAAACCCACGGACGACACCTACGACCTGACACGATTGTCACTCGGACGGCGGCGCGAGATCGAACAGTACTTCGCCGGGACGCCGGCACAGCCGGCAGCCGCAGGCGCGCCCGCAATGCCGGCCGCTGGCAAGACCGCCCGGCCCGTGATCGGCGTTGTCGGTAACGAACAGGCAAGGCCGCTTGCCACGATTCTGGGCACGCTGGTTCCAAGCATCACCGTGCCCCAGATCGTGATCGTGCACCTTGCCGCCGATCGCGATGCCGATGCCGCACTTCAGGGCCTGCGGAAATGCGACCTGGTCCTCGCCCAAAGCGTATCGGACAACTATCCGACCAGATTCGTGCGGCTCGTCAATCTCCGGCAGGAGCTGGGCGACAAGGTCTTGTCCTGGCCGAACATCTTCTTCAAGGGCCAGTGCCCCGACATCTGCTATGCGCGGCTGCCTGGCGGTGGACGCATCCTGGGCCCGCTCGGCGAATACCAGAGCAGCGTGTCGCTGAATGCCTGGCGCCGGGGGCTTGAGGTGAAAGACGTCGTCACGGCCTATCGCAAGGGCGGCGACCTGATCTCGGACTATGCCAGCGTTCCCGCCCAATCGCTTCAGGAACTGGCCGACCGCGAACGCACACTCGATACCGCCATATCGGACTATATAGCCGAGCAATGGCGCCGCGAGGAATTGTTCTTCACCTTCAACCACCCGCGGCTGAAGCTTTTGGAAATGCTGGCGGAGCGCATTCTGGCGAAAGCCGGGGTTTCGCGCCAAGGCACCCCGGCAGGGATACCGGCCCGCGAACCTCTCGGACAGATCGCACCGGGACGCTACCCAGCCATGATCGAACTGCTGGGTCTGCAGTTGCCGCGCAAGCCGATGGTGAAGGGACAGGAGATCGAACTCGGCACCACTGTCAAGGCCGGCGGAAAGCCCAGGCTCTACAGTCTCCCGGAGTGGGTGGAAATGACTTTCCGCTGCCTGGATCTCCAACTCGACGCCGATGCGGAACAGCCCTTGGCCCTATCGTGAAATGGTTTGGAGATTACCATGCTGAGTCTTTGGCATAAGACCCTGTTCGTGCACATTCCGAAATGCGGCGGACAAAGCATAGAGAACGCCTTCCTCAACGATATCGGACTGAAATTCGGCGAGCATCGCCATCTGATGCTCTGTCTGCAGAAGGGGAAGCTGTTTCACGGCAAGCCGGGGCCGCCGAAGCTCGCCCATCTGCGCGCCCGCGATTACTTCGAAATGGACTATATCAGCCGAGAACTGTTCGACCGCCTGTACCGCTTCTCGGTCGTGAGAAATCCCTTCAGCCGCATTTCGTCCCATTGGCGCTACCTGTTCAGTGACATCGACTTCCGGGAATTCGTGCTGGAGCGTTTGCCGGACCTGCAACAGCGGCAGACATGGTTTTATGGAACGCAGTACGATTTTCTCCACGACGAGATTGGCGAACTGCTGGTGGAGGACGCCCTGAAACTCGAGGACATTGACCGGGGCTGGCCCGTCGTCCAGAACAAGGCCAACATCGCCCACCCCCTTCAGCACAAGAACAAGTCTCGTTCATCGACCACGGCCCGGTGGACGGAGGACATGGCCGATGCGGTGAGAGCCTACTACGCCAAGGACTTCGAGGCCTTCGGCTATGAGACGGCAACACCCCGGGACCGCGGCCGGGCAGCTTGAGCACAGATGCTCGGAAATCCGATGTAATGACAGGTTCGATCTCGAGGAAGCAACCGTGAAGAAGCCGATTCATGTCTACTTTCACGTCGGCTACGAGAAGACTGGCACGACGTCGATCCAGACCTTCCTGCGCAATCATGAGGAACGGCTCGCCGGTCTCGGTTATCTCTATCCTCGTTCGCTCGGCAAGATCAGCCAGTACCAGGTCGTAAGGACCTGCAAGACCGAAAAGGTGCTGAGCAACATCGCACCCGACGGCGAAGGCGCGTCTCCCGAAAGGGATTTCGAGGCGCACCGGGAGTTCATTCGTGACCGCTTGACGCGCGAGATCCGCCGCAGCCGGTGTTCGAATGTCATTGTCAGCAGCGAACATGTGTCGATCCACTTCAACCGGCCCGAGGAGTTCGAGCGGTTCAAGCAGCTCTTCGCCGCCTTCAATGCCAAGTTCACCGTCGTGATCTATCTGCGTGAGCAGGTGGAACTGCTGGAGAGCCGTTCCTACACGGCAATGGTCGCGGGTGCGACACAACTGCCCCAGTTCGACAAGCCCGCCGGAAGCCAGCGGTACCTGAACTTCCTGCGCACGCTGGAACGTCTTGCGGAGGCATTCGGGCGCGACAACCTGATCGTCAGGCTGTTCTCACGCAAGTCCCTGGTTGAAGGCGATGTGGTCAAGGACTTCCTTTCCGCTTTGAACATCACCGGACTTAAGGTCGAGGGTACTGCCGTCAAGAACACATCCCTGGGCATTGCCGGCCTGGCCATCCTGGCCAAGGTCAATACGCAGCTAGAGAATCTCGACCCCCGCAAGCGCAAGCCGATCCGGCGACGCCTCCTGGAGGTCCTGCACCAAAGCGATGACAGTCCGGGATACCGCATCGGGACTGAAGCGGCGGCCGCAATCCGCGATGCCTTCAGGCCGAGCAACAGGGAAGTGGCGCGGATCTACTTCGGCCGTGACGAGGACTTGTTCGAACCCAAGCCCGCCTCAAACCAGAACATGCCGCCATCATCATCCGGCAAAACCGAGGATATTCTGATCGCAACAATACTCACTTTCATCGACTCGGAACTCGCGCGCGGCAAGCAGGGGCGGCGCAATACCTCGTCTGCCCTCCGGCAGCGCCGCCTCAAGGGGGATGGACTCAAGCAAGACAGTCGCGTTAAGTAGAAACTCAGAAATATAGTCAACCAGGTAGTTCATGCGTCCTGTCGTCGTTCACTATCATTACTTCAAGAATGCCGGCACGTCCGTCGACGAAATTCTATCGAAGAACTTCGGCAGCCGCTGGGTCACCGCCGAGTTCCAGGGAATGAACAACCACGACGCAGTCGGCAAGTGGATCCTCGACAACCCCGATGCCTCGGCCTTTTCTTCCCATACGGCGCAATTTCCTCTGCCTGAACTGGACAATGTAAAGATACTGCCGATCGTCTTTCTTCGCCATCCGCTCGATCGCATCCTCTCAGCCTATTCCTTCGAGCGCACGCAGATTTCAGACAATTTCGGCGCCAAGCTGGCCAAATCCACCGACCTTGCCGGCTATATCCGGGTCAGGCTGGATGCGCCGCACGACACCCAGTGCCGCAACTTTCAGACCTTCCGCATGGCCAAGCTCCTGCCCGGCCCGAAAGTTTCGGAAATGGACCGGGCTCTCGACGCTTTGCGGCGGCTGCCCTTCGTCGGGCTGGTCGAGGACTTCGCCGCCTCGGCCATGCGCATGGAGACCTGGCTCAAGACCTATTATCCCGATTTCAAGGCCTTCACCGCCCGGAAGAATGTCTCGGCCTCCAAGAACCTGTCGCTGGACCAACGCCTGGTGCAGATGCGCCGCGACATCGGCGAAACGCTCTATGCCGAACTGGTCGACGCCAATCTCAAGGACCTTTGCCTCCACCATGCCGCAAAGGTGCGTACCACCGAACTGGAGCAGGCACCCGCGCCGGAGGGCGCCGTCCAGAGCGCATGACCTGCGTCCTTCCGGACGCTGCCGTGACCCGCTCTGGACAAGGCCCGCGGCTCCTGCCTATTGTATGATAATTCATCACGAGGCGCGACATGACCGGCAAATCCAAGAAGCCCCTGAAATACCGCTCGCAGCATTGGTTCGACAATCCCGACAATGCCGACATGACGGCGCTCTACCTCGAGCGCTACCTGAACTATGGCTTCACCCGCGGTGAATTGCAGGGCGCCAAACCGATCATCGGCATCGCACAGACCGGCTCCGACCTCTCACCCTGCAACCGCGCCCACATCGACCTGGTGAAACGGGTGCGCGACGGCATCTACCAGGCCGGCGGCATTCCGCTGGAATTTCCGGTGCATCCGATCCNNGAGACCGGCAAGCGCCCGACCGCCTCGCTCGACCGCAACCTCTCCTATCTGTCCATCGTCGAGGTGCTCTATGGCTATCCGCTCGATGGCGTGGTGCTGACCATCGGCTGCGACAAGACTACACCCGCTTGCCTGATGGCGGCCGCAACCGTCGACATTCCGGCAATCTGCCTCTCGTCCGGGCCCATGCTCAACGGCTGGTACAAGGGCAGCCGCACTGGCTCCGGCACCATCGTCTGGATGGCGCGCGAAAAACTGGCCACGGGCGAACTGGACTATGAGGGCTTCGTCGAGCTGGTCGCCACCTCAGCACCCTCGACCGGTTTCTGCAACACCATGGGCACCGCGACGACCATGAATTCGCTGACCGAGGCGCTGGGCATGTCGCTACCCGGCAATGCTGCGATCCCCGCCCCCTATCGCGAGCGCGGCCAGATGGCCTTCGAGACCGGCAAGCGCATCGTCGCCATGGTGGACGAGGACCTGACGCCCTCCAAGATCATGACCCGCAAGGCCTTCGAGAATGCCATCGCTGTCAATACCGCCATCGGCGGCTCGACCAATGCCCCCAACCACCTCAATGGCATTGCCGCCCATCTCGGCCTCGAACTCACCGTCGCCGACTGGGAGAAGCACGGCTATGACCTGCCGCTTCTGGTGAATCTCCAGCCGGCCGGCGAATACCTGGGCGAGGACTATCACCGGGCCGGCGGGGTTCCCGCCGTCGTCGCCGAACTGATCAAGGCCGGGAAGATCCACGAAGACTGCATCACCGCCAACGGCAAGACCATCGGCGAGAACTGCAAGGACAAGTTCTCCTGGGACCGTTCCGTCATCAAGGAATACGGCCAGCCGATGAAGGACCATGCCGGCTTCAAGCGCCTTTCCGGCAATCTGTTCGACAATGCCATCATGAAGACGAGCGTGATTTCCGACGAATTCCGTCAGCGCTACCTGTCCAATCCGAAAGATCCTAACGCCTTTGAGGCCAAGGCCATCGTCTTCGATGGGCCGGAGGATTATCATGCCCATATCGACGACCCGAAGTTGGGGATCGACGAGAACACCATCCTCTTCATCCGCGGCGTTGGCCCGCTCGGCTATCCGGGTGCGGCGGAGGTCGTCAATATGCGCGCGCCCAACTATTTGCTCGAAAAGAACGTGCGTTCGCTGCCCTGCGTGGGTGATGGCCGCCAGTCTGGAACCTCCGGCTCGCCGTCGATCCTCAATGCCTCGCCGGAAGCAGCAGCGGGCGGCGGGCTCGCCATTCTCAGGAACGGCGACCGGGTGCGCATCGACCTGAACAAGGGCACCTGCGACATGCTGCTGCCCGAGGCCGAATTGAAGAAGCGCCGCGAGGAACTGGAAAAGGCCGGCGGCTACAAGGTTCCCGAGAGCCAGACGCCATGGCAGGAAATCTTCCGCAAGGAAGTGGGCCAGCTGGCCGAAGGCATGGTGCTCAAGGGCGCCACCAAGTTCCAGCGCATCGCCAAGCTCAAGGGCATCCCGCGGGACAATCACTGACGAAGCTCCTCCTCGCCCTTGCGGGGCAGGATCCGGAGTGGGAGGCCAGATGCTCGAATTGAACTCAGGCAAGCTCCGCGCCACCTTCTCGACGCTTGGCGCCAGGCTGATGTCCGTCGAGATGGACGGCGTCGATCTGGCGGCCGGCGGCGGTACTGACGAAGAACTGCTGGCGGGCGACTGGACGGCGGGAGCCGTCTGCGGCCGCATCGCGGGCCGCATCACCAATGCCCGCTTCACGCTGGACGGCACCGAATACGGGCTCACGCCCAACATGGGTGAACACCAGCTGCATGGCGGGCCCGACAATTTCGCCATCCGCCACTGGAATGTTCAGCAGGCGGACGATTCCATCCGCTTCACGCTGCATTCGCCCGATGGCGACCAGGGCTATCCCGGCGCGCTCGATGCGTCGGCGACCTATACGCTCAAGGACAATGTGCTTTCGCTCGATCTGCAAGCGCGAACGACGAAACCGACGGTGGTCAACCTCACCAACCACACCTACTGGAACCTGTCGGGCGGCAGGATTGGCGCCTTCGACCACGAGATGCAGATCAACGGCGGCAGCTATCTCATCCTTAACGACCTGCTGCTGCCGTCGGGCGAATTGCGCAAGGTCGATGGCCTGCCGCAGGATTTTCGCAAGCTGAAGCGGGTCGGCGAATTCTTCGACAATTGCTGGATGCTGGACGGCGAGCGGGGCGTGATGAAGCATGGCCTGATGCTCCGCGATCCGGCCTCGGGGCGGACCATGGAAGTCTGGTGCACCGAGGCCGGCATGCAGATGTACACGGCGTTCCACTGGAACGAGGGCATGCCCGGCCGCAATGGGCCTTTGAAACAATACGCCGCCATCGCCATCGAGCCGCAGAACTTCCCCGACGCCCCCAACCACCCGAATTTTCCAAGCGCGGTCCTGCGCCCCGGTGAGGTCTACCGGCATCGGATGGAATGGCGCTTCACGCGCTGACAGCCCATGCGGAAGCCGGTCGTCCATCACATTCCCGCTTGTCCTTTTTGCCAGCGGCTCGAGATCCTTCTATCGCTCAAGGACCGGCGAGAGGCCGTCGACTTCAGCGCCGTCGACGTAACCAGGCCGCGCGACCCCACATTGCTGGTGAAGACGCGTGGCACCACAGCCTTGCCCGTGATGGAACTCGAGGATGGCCGCATCCTGAGAGAGAGCCTCGTTCTTCTGCGCTATCTCGAGGACCGCTTCCCCGACCCGCCGGTTGCTCAAGCCACGCCGGAGGCGCGGGCCGTCGAGAACATGATGATCGCCATGGAAGGGGATTTCACCGCCGCGGGCTATCGCTTCGTGCTCAACCAGGACAGGGCAGACCGCGAGCGGCTGGCCGCCGCAATGACGGCGCAATATGCGCGGCTCGACGACTTCCTGCAGTGGCAATCGCCGG
>JAGRLX010000355.1:0-689 GCA_020441605.1 Alphaproteobacteria bacterium | reverse complement strand
TTCTGGTTTCTCGACTACTATGAGGACTACGACATTCCGGCAAGCATGGCGCGGGTGAGGCTCTGGCGCGATGCCTGCCTCACCCATCCTGCGGCACAACAGGTAAGCCGCGAAGAGATCATAAAGCTCTACTACGACTACGCCTTGGGGGCCGGCAATGGCGCCCTCCTGCCCGGCCGCACCCGGTCAAGCTTCGTCTTCGAGCCCCATTGGTCGGGACGCCCCTGGCCACCCAAGGACAAATGGAGCGGCAGCGCCAGCGATGCGGCCCTGGGTCTGCTCCAGTAGCGGCGGCACCGCCGTCAGCTGGCCGTTGCGGTCAGGTCCGCGGCCGCGAACAACACACCAAACTGTTCGCACCAGATGACGACGGATTTGAAGCCGGCTAGATTGGCATCCTGCGGAACGATGTAGTTCTGCTCGCCGATATTGCCCTTGAGCGGCCCGAGGCTCAGCCACTCGCTGGCCTTCACGTCGGCCGACGATGTGATGCCGCCCGCCTTCACCAGCCAGACCTTGAGGTCCGGCCCGTTGGTCACCTTGAAGTCGGTGAAGCGCAGGACCTTGGCGCCGGTCATCGTCTCGTAGACGGTGACCGAACCGGCCCCCTGATGCACGCTGTCCGCATCCCGGAAGCGGCCCGTGGCGGCGATGCCGGTCTGCAACTCGGCGGGTAGGCCCTCCGACAC
>JAGRLX010000354.1 GCA_020441605.1 Alphaproteobacteria bacterium | reverse complement strand
ATCAATGAGTCCTGAGCCTAGTCTGCCGGGCCAATAAGCCGATCGAAGATGCTCGTCACCTGAGACTGCGTATCTGCCAGCAACGCTTCCGCGGTCAAGATGTCAGGAGTGGCGGCTGCACTCGCAACGATGCGATTGAGACCAGCAGGCGATGTTGCCGGCTGATAATCGTCAGATACGCACAACCGGAGGACCTGTGTCAGCCGATGGTAGAGCATGCAAGCGTCAAGAAGGGCCTGGCCATCCCGCTGATCAAGCACTCCTGCGGCCACGGCGCGCCTCAAAGCTACCATTGAGTTGGTCGCGAGAATGTCAGGCATGGCCGAGGCATGAACCAGTTGAAGGGCCTGGGCGACGAATTCCACCTCGACCAAACCGCCACGTACGCGCTTGATGTCCCATACACCTCCCCGACCGTGTTCCTTGAGCATGAGCTTTCGCATCTCCAGAACATCCGTGAAGGTCTTTTCCCGGTCCCTGCGAGCACAGAGGGCCTGTCTTATGGCTCCCTCAAGCTGGAGTTTCAGATCAGAAGAACCGCAGATCACTCTGGCGCGAGTCAATGCCAGCTTTTCCCAGGTCCAGGATGACTCCGCATGGTAGGTCATGAAACTTTCGAAGTTGGCCGCGACTGGCCCCTGGCTACCCGAGGGCCTGAGACGCATATCAACCTCGTAGAGAACTCCTTCCGCCGTGGGCGCCGAAAGCGCCGAAATCAACCGTTGGGTCAGGCGTGAATAGTATTGACTTACCCCCAGTGGTTTGGCGCCATCGGACACATCGGCGCCACGGTCGGCATTATAGATCATGATGAGATCAAGATCGGAGCCGGCTGTCATCTCGAGGCCACCGAGCTTGCCCATGGCGATCACGGCGCTGCTCCCGCCGGCAATGGCGCCATGACGGCGGAGGGTGTCCTGTTCGACAGCGCAGTGGAGACGAGTGATTAACAAGCCGGCCAATTCGGAGAATGCCCGTCCCGCATCTGCCGCCCCCACCGTTTCTGAGAGCACCCTGACGCCGATCCGAAAGGCCTGCTCCTTGCCGATGATTCTGGCCCGGTCGATGACGTCTTCGAGTGACGTGTCCATTGGAATGGCCTGGTCCTGTGCCCTTTTCATTTCGTCTGCTGTCGGCAGCGCATCGAAGAACCCAGGATCGAGAACTGCATCGAGGACTTGCGGACGTCGGCTCAATTGGTCTGCAAGCCGTGGCGCAGTTCCCAAGATCGTGGCAATCAGATCAAGCAGCTTCGGATTGGCCTTAAGCAAGGAGAAGAGCTGAACGCCGGCCGGCAAGCCGGCCAAGAAACGATCGAACGCCAGAAATGCCTGATCCGCATCACCGCTCCGGGCCAGGGCCGAGAGCAATGCAGGCATCAGTTCGGTCAGGAGTTCTCGGGATTTCGCACTCCGGGTCGCGGCGTAGCGTCCGAAATGCCAGCCACGGATCGTGGCAGACACCTCGCTTGGACTCCGGAAGCCCATCCTCGTCAAGGTCTCCAGTGTTTCCGGATCATCTTCACCGCCGGTAAACACCAGGCTGCCGGCATCGCTGGCCAGTTCCGAAGCGTCTTCGAACAAGGCGGCATAATGCCCCTGAACACACTCGAATGTCGCCAGCAACTTGTCCGAGAACGCCCGGCTATCCGGAAAACCACAGAAACGGGCAAGAGCCTCAAATACGTTGTCTTCAGTTGGCAAGTTATGCGTCTGCTCATCATTTACCATCTGAATGCGATGTTCCACCGTCCGGAGGAACCGGTAGGCATCAACGAGTTCCGCCGCTGCCAATGAAGAGATCCAATCCGCTTCCGCCAATGCGCCCAGCATTCCGACAGTGCCGCGACCACGCAGCGCGGAGTTACGGCCACCGGCGATCAACTGCTGGGTTTGTACAAAGAACTCGATCTCGCGAATGCCTCCGCGGCCGAGCTTGATGTTGTGACCGCGGATGGCGATGGTTCCATGGCCCTTCACGGCATGAATTTGCCGCTTGAGGGACTGGACGTCAGCGATCGCGGCAAAATCGAGATACTTGCGCCAGATGTAGGGCCTCAACCGGGCCATGAACTCGTCACCAAGCGCCAGGTCACCGGCGGCAGGCCGCGCCTTGATCATCGCGGCCCGCTCCCAGTTCTGCCCCATGTTCTCATAGTAGATGGCAGCAGCCTCGATCGAGATTGCGACCTGCGTTGCACGTGGATCCGGCCTCAGGCGCAGGTCGACGCGGAAGGCATAGCCGTCCTCCGTTACGTCCTGGAGAAGTGCCACGAGACGCTTGGTGAGGCGTACGAAAAATGTTGCGTGCTCCGCTCCCGGCGCAACTGGTGCAGTTTCCGGATCGAACAGGATGATGAGATCGATGTCACTGGAATAGTTCAGTTCGAAGGCGCCATGCTTGCCCATGGCAAGTACCACGTAACCGCAGCCTCGTTCTGGATGCCGTTCATCCGCAATCTGAAGCTTCCCAGCCCGGCACGAGTCGAGCAAGAGCCATCGCAAGGCCGATCCAACACTCTCGTCTGCCAAGCGGGTCAAGGCAGCGGTCACCTGCTCGACGGACCATTGGCCACTGATATCGGCAATGGCAATCAGCAGCGCGGCCTGGGACTTGGCCCGCCGCAGGGCCTGCATCATCTGCGGTTGCGAATGTGCGCCCACGTCCCGTTTGAGATCTTCGATCACGTGATCAAGTAGTTCCAATGGCGGTGTCGTGAATGCACGGAGGGCGAAACCCGTGTCCTTCAATATCAGACCACGCAGATAAGGCGATCCCCCGACAATCGAATCAACAAGTTCACGCGCTACCCGCCGCGAAAACTCGCCGCCGATGTCCTGCCAGAACGCATCTACGATCAAACGATCGACGGGGGGTGGAAACACAATCGATAGACGTGGGTCCGAGACAGCCATCCCGGACTATTAACCGGGCTGACGAAGAAGCGGAAGCACCAGCTTGGCAAGAAGTCCTGGTCGGTTGTCATCTAGCATCAGAACACCTCCATGCAATTTCATGACGCCAGACACGAGGCTCAGGCCCAAGCCGTTGCCAGGCCGGCTGCGGCTCGAATCCAAGCGCACAAAACGATCCGTTACCCTGCCACGATCTTCCAGTGCTATGCCTTCGCCATGATCTCCAACGGAAATAACGACCTTGTCACCTTCTGTTACGCCTGACACGTCAATATCCGGCGGTTCGCCATCCCTCGCCCCATATTTCAAGGCGTTGTCGATGAGATTGCTTATGGCCTGCGCCAGGAGCTGCCTGTCAGCCCGGACCTGCAGACCACCAGCTGCCGTCATGCTAAGGTTGCCGCCTTGTTCTTCGACCATTGGCTCATAGAGCTCGACAACATCGGAAATGATCAGACTCGCATCTATCGGCTCTAGGCCGCTGCGCGCCTGCCCGGCTTCGGCTCGGGCAATGGACAGCAGGGCGTTGAACGTCTGCAGGAGACGATCAGATTCATCGACGGTCTTTTCTAGAGCAAAGCGATATTGTACCGGGTCATCAGAGCGGAGAGCCGCCTCGACCATCGCCTTGATGCGGGTGAGAGGCGTCTTGAGATCATGAGCGACATTGCTGGAGACCTCCTTCATGCCGGCCATCAAACGTTCGATCTGGTCAAGCATCTGGTTGAGCGCAGTAGCCAGACGGTCGAGTTCGTCGCCTGATCCCGACACGGGCATCCGGCCGGCCATGTTGCCTTCCATGATGGTTCGACTGGCCGCCGTAATTGCATCAACCCGGCGAAGGAAATTGCGGCTCATGAGCAACCCGCCACCCAGCCCAAGAACGAGAGCTATGGCCAAGGCATACAGCAAAGTGACCCTCATGATGCCAGCGAATTGCCGCAAGGCGTCAACATCGCGCCCGACGATGAGGTCAAACCCTCCCGTAAGACTGGCGTGAAAAGCCCGTGCAGCGTGGCGCTCCGGGCGGCCACCGCTGGCAACATCCAACGGAAACTCTATCCATTGATCCTTGCCGATGGCCTGAGGCGGCAGAGCATCCAGATTACCGGCGACTCTCTGGCCCCCAGCGTCGGTCAGCAAATAGAGAGAACCGCGCTCATCCTGACTTCGTCTCTGGATCGTGTCTATGATACCGCCCAGTCCGCGAAAACGATACTGGTCAGCAAGGGCCTGCACCTCCGCGCGAATGGTCTCATCCGTCTGCCGCTCGAGCAGGACAGCCGTATTCCAGTAGACGTAACCCAGCAGGGCCACGACCGAGAGGGCGAAAACTGCAAGATAGAGCGCCGCAAGGCGAAACGTTGATGTCTGAACGAGCTTGAAGCTAGGCCGCACGGATCATGTATCCGGCACCCCGGACTGTCTGAAGGATTGGCTCATCGAAGCCCTTGTCAATCTTGGAACGCAGCCTCGAGACATGCACGTCGATTACATTGGTCTGAGGGTCGAAATGATAGTCCCAGACATTTTCCAGCAACATCGTTCTGGTGACAATATGACCGGCATTCCGAACCAAGTATTCGAGAAGCTTGAATTCTCGCGGCTGCAGTGGAATGGACTTGCCGGCTCGCGTGACCGTGCGCGTGAGAATGTCGATTTCCAGATCACCTACCCTGAGCGTGGTTTCGAGAGGTTTGTCCATCTTGCGATTGCCGAGGTTCTCGACGCGGGCAAGCAGTTCGGCAAATGCGTAGGGCTTGCCAAGGTAGTCGTCGCCGCCAGCGCGCAGCCCCTTCACCCGCTCGTCTACATCGCTCAAGGCACTCAGAATCAGTACCGGCGTGCGTATGCCTTCTTCACGAAGGGCTCGAATCAAGTCCAGGCCGTCCCGCTTTGGTAGCATGCGGTCGACAATGAGCACGTCATGAAGCCCTTCCGTCGCCATGCTGAGGCCTTCCTCGCCGTCAACGGCATGGTCGGCTACGTGGCCGCTTTCGGTCAAACCCCGCACCAGCCAATTGGCAGCCTCGCGATCATCTTCGATGACAAGAATCCGCATGGATCGCCGTTTGCTCTCGTTGGCATGCGCCTCAGTTGAATCAGACTTCATAACTTGCATGTTCCCGATCTCCTGAAAAGGGGGCGCGGAGCCGGCCTTGTCTCATGGAACCTTATGAGGGACCAGTCTCCGCGCCGGGTTGGCGCGCGAACTCGAGCGGGGGGCAAGGGAGGATTCGCGCACCGAGCCTTTCAATTCAGCCTTGATCCGCCGGCATTGCGACAAACCGCTGTCCATCACCCGATTTGACAAGCATCAGAACCCTCTTCTTGCCGGACTTGGCGATGGCGGCACGAACATCAGACGGATCGTGGACTTCTGTGCCCGCAACTTCAAGAATGATGTCACCTGCCTTCAGTCCGCGGTCAGCTGCCGAACTTCCCGGATCAACCTCAACGACCGTAACGCCTGCACCATCCGCGGCTGGTGCAACCTTCAGACCCAACTTGTAGAGCGTGCTTTCGCTGCCTTGTCCGGCAGATGCCATCTTTGGCTCGCCGGGCATGATTCCAATCTTGACCGATATGTCCGTGGTCTTGCCATCGCGAACAATGGTGACCGGAACAGACTTACCCGGCGGAATTTGCGCGACACGGCGTGCCAGGTCCCTCGCGTCGGCCACGTCCTTGCCATCTACCTTCAAGATGGTATCGCCAGCCTTCAGACCAGCGGCAAGGGCGGGAGAATCTTCTGTGACATTGGCGACGATGGCACCCTTGGCCTCGGAAAGACCGAGGCTTTCCGCAATGTCGTCGGTGACAGGCTGGATCTGTACGCCAAGCCAGCCGCGCGTGACTGCGCCATTGGTCTTCAAGCTATCGATCACGCTGCTGGCCGTGGAGGCCGGGATTGCAAATCCGATTCCGACCGAACCTCCTGATGGCGAAAAGATGGCGGTGTTGATGCCGATAACGTCACCCTCGAGATTGAAGGCCGGTCCGCCGGAATTGCCCTTGTTGATGGCCGCGTCGATCTGTAGGAAATCGTCGTAAGGACCAGAGCCAATGTCTCGGCCGCGGGCGGAAATGATGCCCGTGGTAACGGTGCCACCAAGGCCGAAGGGATTGCCCACAGCCATCACCCAGTCGCCCACACGCGGCTCTTTCGTGGCGAATTTCACAAATTCGAGCGGCTTGTCGGACTTGATCTTGATGAGCGCCAGATCGGTCTTGGGATCGGTGCCGATAACATCGGCCTTCAGTTCGGTGCCGTCCTTCATGCGCACCGACACTTCCTCGGCATCACGCACGACGTGGTTGTTGGTCACGGCATAGCCATCCGGTGAAATCACGAAGCCAGAGCCCTGGGCCATGCCGCCTGGCTGGCGCGGCGTCTCAAAGGGCTGTCCTTCACGGAACTGCGGGAACTGCCGGAAGAAATCGCGGAACGGGCTGTCGTCCGGCATTCCCGGCATCTGTGCAGTACCATCGCTGGCGGCGACGTTGGAAAACTTTACCTCGACGCTGACTACGGCGGGCATGACCCGATCGACCAGGTCGGCAAATCCCTTTGTGGGATCGATGGCAATCTGACTTTCGGCGCGCACGGGCGTTATGGGCAGTACCGTAACGGTCGCCGTCAGTGCTGTTGCGAGAAGAAGACCTGCGGCAACGGCGTTCAGAATCCTGGGGCTGGCGTGGGAAGCAAGAGAAGACATCGCTGTAACTCCATCACGATTGATGCAATGGAAGAACCTTAGGCCCCTGCACCTTACGGCGGCATTTCGGGGGCATGAAACTTTGGTAAGGTGCAGCTACTCCAGTGCCTTGCTCAAGGCCTGCTTTTCCGAGTCAGTCAATGGCTGCTCTGGCGCCAGCGACGCAGAGCGGCGACGACGAAAAAGGGCGATGCCTGCCAGGACCAGCACGACAAACGGCGTTGCCCACAGCAGGACCGTGTGGCTCGTCAATCGCGGCCTCAAGAGAACGAATTCCCCGTAGCGGGCCACGACATAGTCCATGATCTGCCGGTCTGACTCGCCGTTCACCAAATGCTCACGGATCAGAAGTCGAAGATCCTTGGCAAGCGGCGCATCCGAATCGTCAATCGACTGGTTCTGGCACACAAGGCATCGCAGCTGGGCCGAAAGCGCGCGCGCTCGTGCCTCCAAGACCGGATCTCGCAAGATCTCGTCAGGCTGCACGGCCAGAGCGGGAGCGACCCACAGCAGCAGACACATGGCGAGGACGAAGCGTTTCATTCTGCCGCCACGACTTCCGCCGGCAAGGTCTTTCGCCGCGGGGCACCTATGCGATATCGCCGATCAGCCAGAGAAAGAGCTCCTCCGAGAAACATCAGCAGTGCACCGAGCCAGATCATGTTGACGAGCGGATTGAAATAGAAGCGCATCGACCGGCTCCCGTCGGCGTTCTCGTCGCCCATGACAAGGTAGATGTCGCCGGCCAGGGTCTGATGCAAACCCACCTCCGTGGTCGGCATGCCCGATGGTTTGAAATTGCGCTTTTCCGATGTGAGCGTCGCTATTTCGGCTCCGTCGCGAGTCACCAGGAACTTGCCAGCGCGGCCGATGTAGTTGGGCCCTGTCAATGGAGTATCGCCCTGGAATGTGACGGTATAACGATCGACCAACGCTGACTCGTTGGGTTTCAACGCGACGATCACTTCGATCTTCCAGAGCGAAATGGCGATTATGCCTATCACCATGATGCCAAGGCCACCATGGGCCAACGCCATGCCAAGGGCCGCGCGCGGCATACCCGCGAGTCGGTGCAGGCTCGACGACAAAGGCACACGGAACAGCGAGATCCGGGTGGCCACTTCTGCAAGAGCCCCAAGGAAGAGCCACGCTCCCAATGCCATTCCAACGGGCGCGAGCCAGGGCCCGCGCATATCGAGGATGAAGACGAAAAAACCGACAGTGACAGCCAGAAGTCCGGCAATCCGCAGCCGCTTGAGTGCCAGGGTCAAATCACCGCGTTTCCAGGCCAGAAATGGGCCGATTGGGACCAAGAGCAGCAAAGGCAGGATTATCGGGCCAAAAGTCAGATT
This sequence comes from Alphaproteobacteria bacterium, assembly GCA_020441605.1. The sequence goes on along the minus strand of JAGRLX010000354.1, from coordinate 3,106 downwards.
GAAGTAAGGCGGCCCGACGGAAATCTTCTCGCCGTTTATCGTCTCCAGGGCCAGTGGATAGAGCGTACCAATGAAGACTGCGAGGGCTGCCACACATAAAAGCAGGTTGTTCACGACCAGACCCCCTTCCCGGCTCACCGGGCTGAACACACCACCTGCCTTCAAGACCGGGGCGCGCCAGGCAAACAACAACAGGGAGCCGCCGATGAACACCGTCAAGATAGCCAGAATGAAGGTTCCGCGCGCGGGGTCGACAGCGAAGGCATGCACCGAGGTCAGGACTCCGGAGCGGACCAAGAACGTGCCAACGAGCGACAGGGAAAATGCCAGAATGGACAATAGAATTGTCCATATTTTTAGAGCGTTGCGCTTCTCCACGACAATAGCCGAATGAAGGAGCGCCGTTGCCACGAGCCACGGCATGAAACTCGCGTTTTCGACTGGATCCCAGAACCACCAGCCGCCCCAGCCCAATTCATAATAGGCCCACCAGGAACCCATTGCGATTCCGATGGTAAGGAACATCCACGCCGCGAGAGTCCAGGGCCTTACCCAGCGAGCCCAGGCCGCATCGACCCGGCCATCGATCAGTGCCGCAACCGCGAAGGAAAATGCAATAGAAAGACCGACATAGCCCGCATAGAGAAACGGCGGATGAAAGGCAAGCGCAGGATCCTGGAGGATCGGGTTAAGGCCATTTCCCTCTATAGGCGGCGGATCAAGGCGCATGAAGGGGTTGGAGGTCAGGACCAGAAAAAGCAGAAAGGCGATGCCGATCGAGCCCTGGATCGCGATCACCCGTGACTTCAGTTCAATGGGCAGATTGCTACCGAAGGCAGCCACGGCTGCGCCAAAGATCGCGAGGATCAAGACCCACAGCAGCATGGAGCCTTCGTGATTGCCCCAGACGCCCGAGATCTTATAGATGAGCGGCTTGGCCGAGTGTGAATTCTCGGCAACGTTCATCACAGAGAAGTCGGAAACAAGATAGGCGTGAGTCAGGGCGACAAAGGCCAGTCCTACCAGCAGAAACTGCACCAGAGCGGCCGGTGCGGCGGCCCGCATCATCATCCGGTCTCCGCGATGGGCGCCAACGAGCGGCACAACGAATTGGAAGACGGCGACCCCGAGTGCGAGGACAAGCGCAAAGTGCCCGATTTCGGCTATCATTGCGACTTCCCTTTTGTCTCCTGCCACACGCCTTGCTCTTTCAGCTTATCGGCAAGATCTTTCGGCATGTAGTTTTCATCATGTTTGGCCAGTACGGTGTCGGCCACAAAGGTTCCGCTGGCATCCAGCACACCCTCGGCCACGACGCCCTGCTCCTCCCGGAACAGGTCCGGCAACTGACCGTTGTAGTTCACCATTATGGTCTTGGTCGTATCGGTTATCACAAAGCTGTTCATGGTGCCCTCGCCACGTTTCCAGCTTCCCTTTTCCACCAGTCCGCCGAGGCGGAGGCGCTGCCCGGGTTGCACGCCCTTGGCCGCCACCTCGCTCGGGGTATAGAAAAAGACAATGGTGTCGCGCAATGCATAGAGCACCAGACCGGCCGCAATGCCAAGGATTGCGAGGCCCGAAAGGATGAGACTGAGACGTTTTTGTTTGCGGGTCATGGGATTTTCAACTCTCTTGCAAGATCATCCAGAGCTGCCAGGGCCTTGGGATCATCTCTGAACCATGTCTTTGCACTTTCATAGGCGACCGCGGCCCGATCCGGTTCATTTAGGACGATGCGGGCGCGCATCAGGCGCAGCCAGCCTTCCAGGTCCTTACCGTTTGTCTTCAGTCTTTGATCAAGGCCTTCCACCATCCCGCGGATCATGGCCTGCTGATCGTCCTGGGTCATGGTCTTGGCGACGTCAATCGCTTCCTTGCCAAGCGCGGGGGGACGACTGTCAAGGTCCTGCAGTTCTGCCTCGAGCATGGGCCGCCATGGGGCATCGGCCGGAGACTCTGCCAGGAAACGATCGAAAAGCCTGCGGGCTTCCTCGGTCTTTCCCTCCTGCTTCAGGGCCAGTGCGTGGAAATACCGCGCCTTCGGCAGATTGGCATCGAGATTCAAGGCTTGGGCAAAGGCGCGGCTCGCATCGGCGGATACCATGCCATTGTTGGCGAAAACCAGCATCTCTCCGTAGTCGGCCAATGTGCCAGCATCTGGTGCCGACAGCTTCAAAATATTGCTGTAAGCGTTTGCTGCGTCCGCCCATCGGCTGGCGCGTTGATAGGCCGGCGCGATGACCTTCCAGCCCTGAACGTCGGCGGGATTTTCGGCAAGATGCATTTCAACCTTGGCGATCAGCGCCGCAAAGTCACCCTGCTCTACCGCCTTTTCCAGGCGAGCAACCAGAGGCACATCGGGCAAGGACGGGTTGCCGATCGCCAGATAGAGCGGCACGGCTACAATCGGTACAACTAAGACCGTTGCAAGCGTCCAGGCGATTGAGTGTGCCCCCTGTTCCGCCGCCGACTGCCCACTAACGGCTGCTATGAGCCGTCGGGAAATCTCATTGCGGGCCGCCTCGGCCTCCCTTTCGCCGATCAGACCGCGGGAAACATCCCGATCCAATTCGGTCAACTGATCACGGAAGACAGCCCGGTCGAAAGCCAGCCTGTCAGGCTCTCCGGCTAATGCCTCCGGCCGCACCGCCGGATAGGCCAAAATCGCCAGCGCTGCCACTGTCAAAACGGCAAAAACGATCCAAATCATGATGATTTATGAGATATTCCTATGGTCCACACAAACGCAATTCATCTGGTCAAGTGATTTCAGGTCGCATTGTCGCATGGCAGCATTTGGGCGTCGGAAAAACCTTGGTTGTGCCATCGCCCTTTTGTTAGATAGCGGCGAATTGCAAGGATTGCACCAATGAAGCCGCGCTATTCGATCTTTTCGCTCGCGCGAAATGCGATGAACTATCACAAGGACTGGGAGCGCGCCTGGCGCTCCCCTCAACCCAAGGCCGAGTACGACGCGGTCATCGTCGGCGCCGGCGGGCATGGCCTTGCGACGGCTTACTATCTGGCCAAGAATCACAAGATGACCAACATTGCAGTGGTGGAAAAGGGTTGGTTGGGGGGTGGCAACACCGGCCGCAACACCACC
>JAGRLX010000353.1 GCA_020441605.1 Alphaproteobacteria bacterium | reverse complement strand
GGCCTCCTGGGGCCATGCCAACGGCCTCAATGTTGCAGGCTGGGACAGCCGCACCAACGAGGAATTCGTGACCATGGTGCTGGCCACCATCATCTCCGGCGGTGGCGCGACGCCGCAGCAGGACGGCTGGCATGCGGTCGGTCCCGAATGTTGCTTCGGCGCACTCACGTCGGGCGACGTGGAACTGCTCGAATATTCCTATCCGATCATCATCCACAAATATTCGTTGATGACCGACTCCGGCGGCGCCGGCAAGTACCGTGGCGGCTCGGGCACGGCCTGGGAAGTGGAGCCGCTCGACAAGGAAATGCTGTGCATCGGCTTCGGCGAGGGGCGGCGCATTCCGGCCATGGGTGCCGCCGGAGCCCAGTCGCGGGACGTCGACTCCAAGGTTGGTCGGGTGCAGCTGAAGCGCGGCGGCAAGGTGGAACTGAAGCGCACCAACATCATGGAAACGATCAAGCCCGGCGAGACCGTGACAAACATGAACCCCGGCGGCGGCGGCTATGGCAATCCCTTCGAGCGGCCGATCGAAAAAGTGGTCTGGGACGTGAAGAACGGTCTGGTCTCGCTCAAGGGCGCCCGTGAGGATTATGGCGTCGTTATCACCGATCCCGAAACCCTCGACGTCGACCTTGCGGCCACGCAAGCTCTGCGGTCGGCAGCATGAGAGAGGACACGACCATGGCTACGCAATATCGTCTCGGCATCGATGCTGGCGGCACCTTCACCGACTTTGTCGTCGCGAACAAGAGCGACGGCACGATCAAGCTGTTCAAGGCGCTGTCCACGCCCTCCGACCCCACCAAGGCCATCGAGAACGGCCTCAAGCTGATTTCCGACGATCTCGGGATTAGCCCGCGTGACCTCGTGTCGAACTGCGATCTCTGCATCAACGGCACGACCGTCGGCCTCAACGCGCTGATCACCCACCGGGGCGGCAAAACCGGCCTGATCTGCACCGCCGGACACGAGGACTCGATCGAGATCCGCAACGGCCACAAGGAGGACGGCTACCGCTATGATCCGGAATATCCGGCAGCGACGATGCTGGTGCCGCGCTACCTGCGCAAGGGCGTGCATGAACGTGTGATTTCCGATGGCTCGATCCGGACGCCGATGAACGAGGCCGATGTCCGCGCCGCTTGCGAGCTCTTCAGGAAAGAGGGCGTCGAGACGGTGGCGATCTCCTTTGTCTGGTCGGTGCTGAACCCCGCCCATGAGCGCCGGGCGGCCGATATCGTGCGCGACATGCTGCCCGACGCCATCCTGACGGTCGGCAGCGAACTCTATCCGCAGGTGCGCGAATATACCCGCACCTCGACCGCCGTGGTGAATGCCTATCTCGCACCTGTGATGCGCAAATACGTGGCTGCCGTCGACGCCTATTTCCGTGGGCTGGGCGCCAAACAGCCGGTGCGTTACTTCCAGTCCAACGGCGGCCTCGCCATCGGCCAGGTGATGACCGACCGCTCGGTCTATGCCATCAATTCCGGCCCCGCCTCGGCCCCCCAGGCCGGGCTGTACGTCTGCGCGCCGTTCAAGAAAAAGAACGTGATCACCGTCGATATGGGTGGCACGTCCTTTGACATCACCCTCACCAAGGACGGCCAGACCAACCTCAACAAGAATATCGACTTCCTGCGCTATCGCATTGGCGTGCCTATGATTCAGGTCGAAACGCTCGGCGCTGGCGGCGGCTCGATCGGCTGGATCGACTCGCTCGGCATCATCAATGTGGGGCCACAATCGGCGGGTTCCGAGCCCGGGCCAGCCTGCTACGGCCAGGGCGGCACCGAGCCCACCACATCGGACGCCAATCTGGTGCTGGGTTACCTCAACCCGGATGGCCTGCTCGGCGGCAAGCTGCCGCTCGATCTCGACAAGGCCCGAAAGGCCCTGAAGAAGGTGGCCGATCCGATGGGCATCTCCATCGAGCGCGCCGCCTATGGCATGTACACGATCGTCAACAACAACATGGTTAACGGTATCCGCCGCGTGTCGGTGGAACGCGGCTACGACCCGCGTGACTTCGTGCTGGTGGGAGCAGGGGGCGCCACTGCTGCCCACATCACCGCACTGGCCCGCGAGATGGGGATCGATACGATCATCCTGCCCAAGCTCGCCTCCGGCCTCTGCGCCTTCGGCCAGATCATCTCGGACGTGAAATACAACTACATGGCCACGGCACCGGTGCGCCTCGACAACGATGCCGCCTACAAGCGGATCGACAAGCTGTTCAGGGAGATCGAGGCCCTGGGCGTGAAACATCTGAAGACGGACGGTTTCAAGCCGGGACAGATCGACATCAAGCGCTCGCTCGACATGCGTTATGTCGGCCAGGTCCATGAATGCACCGTCGATATCGGCACCTTCGACATCAATGCCAGGACAATCGACAAGGTGAAGGACGCCTTCCACAAGCGCCACGAGGAGCTTTACACTTATGCCGAACGCCACAATCCGGTGGAAGTGGTCAATATCGAATCGACCCTCTATGGCCAGATCGAAAAGCCCAAGGCCCCGAAACTGGCGAAGGGCTTGGCCCCGGCCAAGGCCCTGAAGGGCCATCGCAAGGCGATCTTCGAGATTTCGGGCAAGGCGACCCGGACGCCGGTCTACGATGGATCGAAACTGGGCGCCGGAGCTACCGTTGCGGGCCCCGCCATCATCGAGGAGGTGACCACGACCATCGTCATCGAACCGGGGTGGACCGCCAAGCTCGACGCCAGCGGCTCCTATGTGATCACCCGCAAGAAGTGACCGGGTTGATCAGGCGCGGGCGGACGGACTAGGCTTGGTCATGGCATATGATGATATCCGCGCTTCCGTCCGCAAGCTCTGCGAGGGGTTTCCCGGCGAATACTGGCGCAAACTCGACCGCGACATGGCCTATCCACAGGCCTTCGTCGACGCCCTGACCGAATCGGGCTTCCTCGCCGCGCTCATTCCCGAAGACTATGGCGGCGCGGGCCTGCCGCTCTCCGCCGCTGCCGCCATTCTGGAGGAAATCCAGGCCGCAGGCTGCAACGGCGCCAGCTGCCATGCTCAGATGTATGTGATGGGCACGGTGCTCCGCGATGGTTCAGAGGCACAGAAGCGGAAATACCTGCCAGGGGTTGCCAGCGGCGCCCTGCGGCTGCAGGCCTTCGGCGTGACGGAACCGACCAGTGGCACCGACACCACCTCGATCCGGACCTTCGCGAAACGGGACGGGGACCGCTATATCGTCAACGGCCAGAAGGTCTGGACCAGCCGGGCGGAATATTCCGATCTCATGGTGCTGCTGGCCCGCACCGCGCCGCGCGACCAGGTGGCCAAGCGCACCGACGGGTTGTCGGTCTTCATCGTCGACATGCGCGAGGCGCTGCAGAAGGGTCTGAGCATCCGGCCGATCCGCACCATGATGAACCATTCGACCACCGCCTTGTTCTTTGACAACGTGGAGGTGCCGGCCGAGAACCTCATCGGCGAGGAGGGCAGGGGATTCCGTTATGTCCTGTCCGGCATGAACGCAGAACGCATCCTGATCGCGGCGGAATGCGTGGGCGACGCCAAATGGTTCATTACCAGGGCCAGCGCCTATGCCAGGGACCGCCAGGTCTTCGGGAGGCCCATCGGCCAGAACCAGGGCATCCAGTTTCCCATCGCCAGGGCCTATGCCAACATGCGCGCCGCCGAGCTGATGGTGAAGGAGGCACTGGCCAAATACGAAGCAGGCGAAGACTGCGGCGCCGAGGCCAACATGGCCAAGATGCTGGCGGCCGATGCCTCTTTCGAAGCGGCAAACGCCGCGATCCAGACCCATGGCGGCTTCGGCTTCGCCGAGGAATACGACATCGAGCGCAAATTCCGGGAGACCAGGCTCTACCAGGTGGCGCCGATCTCGACCAATCTGATCCTCTCCTATCTGGCCGAGCATGTGCTGGGCCTGCCGCGTTCCTACTGACATGGCCGGTGCCCTGGACGGCCTTCTGGTCATTGCCATCGAACAGGCGGTGGCCGCCCCGATGTGCACCCTGCGCCTCGCCGATGCCGGTGCGCGGGTGATCAAGATCGAGCGGGCGGAAGGCGATACGGCCCGCCATTACGACAGGGCTGTCAATGGTGTGTCGGCCTATTTCGCCTGGCTCAATCGCGGCAAGGAGAGTGCCGCTCTCGATCTAAAGGACGAAGCGGACCTGGACCTCGTCCGCCGCATTGTGGCGCGGGCCGATGTCGTGGTGCAGAACCTGGCGCCTGGCGCCGCGGCGCGGATGGGACTCGACGCGAAGTCCCTCGTGCACGCCCATCCGCGCCTGGTCGCCGTCGATATCGCCGGTTATGGCCAGGATACGGATTATCGTGCCATGCGCGCCTATGACATGCTGGTGCAGGCCGAGGCGGGGATCTGCGCCGTGACGGGAGCGCCGGACGCGCCCGCCAAGGTTGGCGTGTCCGTCGCCGACATCGCCACGGGCATGAATGCCCATGCGCTGATCCTGGAAGCGCTGATCGGCCGCGGGCGGAGCGGCGAAGGCCGGGCCATCGAGGTGGCCATGTTCGATTCCATGGCCGACTGGATGGGGGTGCCGCTGCTGCACTGGACCTGCGCGGACAAGGCTACGGCACGCCATGGCATGGCGCATGCCTCGATCTACCCCTATGCGCCGTTCACCTGTGCCGATGGCGAAATCATCGTGGCGATCCAGCAGCCGGCCGAATGGCGCCGGTTCTGCGCGGGCGTATTGCTGGATGAGTCCCTTGTCGATGACCCCCGGTTTGCCGACAATCCGTCCCGGCTGGCCAACCGTGCCGTCCTGGCCGGGATCATTGGTGCGGTCTTCGCCACCCTGACCTGCGTCGAGGCCATCGCCAGGCTCGAAGCCCATGCCATTGCCTGGGGCAGGGTCTCGCAGGTGGCCGACGTCGCCCGCCATCCGGCACTCCGCCAGATCGAGGTCCCGGTGGGTCGGAAAGGGCCGGTCGCGATGCCGAGGCCCGCCGGTCGCGATGCCTTCTCGCCGGGTCCGGTGCCGGAACTGGGCGAACATACCGCCGCCATCCGTGCCGAATTCGCCACCTGACAGCCGGCCAGCGGAATGTTAGTCAATGGCCATGCCGCAGCCTATCCGAGATGATCTCGCCGCTCCTGCCCTGGTCAAACGCCGGCGGCTGCGCATTCTCGGCACCGAGATCACGCTGCTGGAACAAGTTCGCAAAAGAGCCGAGGCGGACCTCGGCTTCGGCATCGACTTCGAGGTCCACGACTTCCTGAGCTGCCAACGCCAGGCGGCGATGGATGCCCAATCCTACGATATCTACGATCAATGCTTCCACAATCTCGATATCGTCTGGTTCTGGGGCTCGCTTCAGCCCATCGATACAAGGCGGATCAGCGATTGGGACAGGCTGAGCGGCCTGACCCGCGAAGGCGGCATCAATAAATACGCCTGGCGCGGCCATGGCGATGCCCCGGTGCGCAAGCTCTATGTGCAGCCCGGCGAATTTCTCGGGCCCGAGCCGTCACGCCATATCTCGATGCTGCCCACCGTCCACAATCTCGATTCCTTCGGCTACGACACCCGCCTCTTCGGCCGGCCCGCCGGACAGCGCGAAAGCTGGGCCTGGCTTCTCGATCCCCGCGCCAGGGGCCGCATCGCCCTGGTTGACGAGCCGGCCATCGGGATCTTCGACGTGGCGCTGGCTGCCGAGGCCGCCGGCGAATTGCAGTTCGCCGATATCGGCAACATGACGGTCGCCGAAGTCGATGCGCTCATGGCTTTTCTCAACGACCGCCGCCAGCAGGGCTATTTCCGGGCAGTATGGCGTGACGCTGAGGAGGCGGGCGATCTGATCCGCGGCGAACAGGTCTCGGTGCAGAGCATGTGGTCGCCGGTCTATGGCGGCCTGCGCAACATGGCGGGCGTTTTCGTCGAGGCGGCCCCTATCGAGGGCTACCGGGCCTGGCACGGCGGCCTGAGTCTCGCCAGGCATCTGACCGGTGCCCCGCTGGACATGGGTTACGAATATCTGAACTGGTGGCTGTCCGGCTGGCCGGGCGCGGTGATGGCACGGCAGGGCTATTACATGTCGGTGCTGGACCGGGTGCGCGAAGCGCTCCCCGCCGCCGAATGGGCCTACTGGTACGAGGGGGCCGCGGCGGCGGTGGATCTGCCCGGACCCTCCGGGGATGTGGTGGTCGCCGCCGGGGCACGACGCTCGGGCGGGTCCTATTGGGCGCGCGCCAGCCAGATCGCCGTGTGGAACACCGCCATGGATGAACACAATTACGCCGCGCGCGCCTGGGACCGGTTTGCCTCGAGAGTCCGGAGCGAAGCGCCATGAACTGGTCGGCCAGTCCGCTCGCCATCAAGCGCCGCTACGAGCTGATCACGCGCGTCCTGCGGCTCAATATCCTGTCGGGCCGCCTGCCGCAGGGCGTGGTGCTGCTCGAAGGGCCTATCGCCGAACTCATGCAATCGAGCCGGGCACCGGTGCAGACGGCGCTGCGCATCCTGGAAGAGGAAAAGCTCATCCATCGCTTTGCTGGCCGTGGTTTCCTGGTCGGACGGCCGGACGAGGGGATCGTGCCCGTCCGAAAGGACATCCGCGAACTCGACCTGCAGATCTCGGTCGAGATCGACGAGGCCCTCCAGAGCCGCGGCACCTGGGAACTGGTCTACGATCTGGTCGAGGAACAGGTGGCCTCGTGCCTGATCTTCGGCGAGTTCCGCATCGTCGAGACCGAGCTTGGCAGCTATCTGGGCGTCAGCCGTACGGTTGTCCGCGACGTCCTGAGCCGGCTGCATGAACGCGGCCTGATCAGCAAGAACCAGAGTTCGCATTGGATCGCCGGCCCGCTGACCGCGCAATCGGTGCGGGAGAAATTCGCCGTCCGCGCCATACTGGAGCCCGCCGCCCTGCGCCTGGCCTTCGCCCATATCGACTATGGCGAGGTGGAACGCATCCGCCAGCGTCTGGTGTCGGGCGAAGAGCTGGAATGGGAGGTGCTCGAGGATGCCATGATGGAACATTGCATCGCCAGGGCACCCAACCACGAACTGGTGGATCACATCCGCAACAACCAGCTTCTGCTAACCGCCGCCAATCGGGCCCTGACCCGGCTCGGCCTGCCGCGCGACCGCCTCGCACATGGCGAATACCAGATCCTGTTCGACCTGGTCGGACGGCACCTCGTCGATTCGGCGGCGGAGTATCTCAAGAGCCATCTTCACACCATGGCGGAGAAGAGTTTGGCCCGGCTCAAGATCGTGGCGGTGATCAATGAGGCATCAGCCATCGCGCCCTACTTGACCCCCAAGTGAAACGCGCATTGTATTCATTAGTCGATTTTTGGTGGCTAACTCTCGGGCATTTGCCAGACAATTGCGCTGATACATCAGTTACTGTTTTCTGCTTGCATACGTTAGACAATTTTGACTACATTCCAGAACAAGCTTTTCTGCGCCGGGGAACGACGTGATCCGGCGTATCCGGTAGTAGTGTTTTCGGGGAGGAGAACTGCGGAAAACACGGGCAAGGACGCCCGGGGCGCAGTCAGGTCTATGGCAGAAGAGACGGCTATCTTCCGATTGGAACGCGTCAGCAAGAGCTACGGCAACATCGTCGCGCTCCAGGATATCTCGCTGTCGGTGAGCGGCAACGAATATATCTCCCTGCTTGGCCCCAGCGGTTCGGGCAAGTCGACTCTGTTGCGCGTCATTGCCGGTTTCGAGAGCCCGGACTCAGGCCGGGTCTATTTCAACGGCAAGGACATCACTGGCGTGCCCGCCCACCAGCGCGGCATCGGTTTCGTGTTCCAGAACTTCGCCCTGTTCCCCCATCTGACCGTCTTCGACAATGTCGCCTTCGGCCTTGCCAATGGCGACACGCCGGTGCCGCGCGATGAAATTGATGCCCGGGTCCGCAAGGTCATCGAACTCGTTGGCCTTGCGGGGATGGAAGGACGTGGCGTTCACCAGATCTCGGGCGGACAGAAGCAGCGTGTGGCTCTGGCGCGTACGCTGGTCATGGCGCCGCAACTGGTGCTGCTCGATGAGCCGCTGGGCGCGCTCGACGCCAATCTCCGCTCTCGCATGCGCAACGAGTTGCGCAGCATCCGCGAGCAACTGGGCGTTACTTTCCTGCATGTGACGGGCAGCGAAACCGAGGCTCTCGCCATGGGAGACCGGGTCGTTGTTCTCGACCGCGGCCGCATTGCCCAATTCGCCGCGCCGGATGAAGTCTATGCCAGGCCGGCGACACCGAATGTCGCCCATTTCCTCAACCGCTACAATCTGTTCGACGGTCACTTGAAGGGGCGGAGTTTTGTCGGCCCGTTCGGCACCTTGCCTGCCGACCGCGTGACACCGGCCGACCGCGCCGTCTATGCCGTCCGCTATGACCGGATGCAGGCCGAACCCGAGAGCGGCAGGGCCAACGGCCCCCATCTCGCCGCGACCTTCGTGGCCAGTGAGTATCTCGGGGCATCGGTGATGTATTTCTTCGAGACCGACACGGGACAAGTTGTCGAACTGGAGCATCACCTCAGCCTCGGCGCGCCAATGCGCTTCGAACCCAAGTCGCGCTACACTCTCCGCTGGAAGGTGGAGGACGCCATCGTCTTCGGTCAGGAACAGGGAGCGAGATGAACGCACCAGCCCAAGGGGCCTCGCCGGCCGCCAAGTCCAGGACCGCGACAAGCTGGTGGCTGATCGCTCCCGGCGCCATCTGGATGCTGCTCTTCCTCGTCGCGCCGATCCTGCTGATCGTCTACGTGTCGTTCTGGACCCAGACCACCTTCAAGATCGAGCCGACGCTGACGCTGAAAAGCTGGCAGACCTTCTTCGGCTCGGATACCTATATCTCGTCGCTGTGGACGACCATCCGCATCTGGCTCATCGTTCTCGCGACGACCTTTGTCATCGGCTATCCGACAGCCCTGTTCGTCGGCCTGTTCGTGAAGAACAAGACGCTGTCAACAGTCTTGCTGGTGATCTGCGTCATTCCCTTCTGGACCTCGTTCCTGATCCGGGTGCTGGCCTGGCGGCCGATGCTGGGCAAGGAGGGCGCGATCAACATCCTTCTGCAGAAGGTCGGCATCATCAAGGAGCCGATCGAGGCGCTGCTCTTCACCGAACTCTCGGTGATCATCGGCATGACCCAGATCTATGTGGTGTTCATGGTCGGCCCCATCGCCTTCATGCTAGGCCGCATCGACCCCAACATCATCGAAGCGGCCCGCGACCTGGGCGCCGGATTCTGGCGCATCTTCCGGAAGATCATCTTTCCCTTGAGCCTTCCCGGCGTGGTGGTCGGCGCGATCTTCGTTAGCGTCATGGTGCTCGGCGAATTCGCCACCGCCGCCGCCCTGTCGGGGCGCAAGGTGAACCTGCTCGGCAACATCATCGTCACTCAGGTGGGCTCGCTTAAATGGGCGCTGGCCTCGGTGGTGGGCGTGATCCTCACCATCGTCATGGGACTGGTGATCGCCGGCTTCCTGCGCATCGTCGATCTCAAGCGGGAGCTCTGAGCCATGGAATCGCGCGTGCTCAAGCCCGTCCTCGCCATCTACGTGCTGCTGTTCATCCTGTTCCTTTATGGTCCGTTCTTCGTGCTGGGAATCCTTTCGTTCCAGCAGGGCCCGGAGGGCGGGCCGCAGTTCCCGATCATCGAGTGGTCGACCTACTGGTACCGGCACATCTTCGGCCTGGTGCCGCCGTCGCGCATCGCGCCTTTGCCACTGGGCGAAGCGCTGTTCCGCTCGCTGACGCTCGCCTTCATGACCATGGTCACCTCGACCGTGCTGGGCGTGATGTCGGCCCAGGCCTTCCGCAAGCGGTTCCGTGGGGCAGGGGTCGTGTTCTACCTGATCGTTCTCGGCATGATGGTGCCGGGCGTGCTGACCGGCCTAGGGACATCGCTTCTCGCCAACAACTTCCTGGGCATTGAACGCCACTGGTGGAGCACCGCCTTCGTGACCCACGTGGTCTACACCTTTCCCTTCGCCTTCCTGGTGATGCTGGCGATCCTCAACCGCTTCGACGCCTCGGTCGAGGAAGCGGCCTGGTCGCTGGGCGTGTCACCCTGGCGGACCTTCAGGAAGGTGACCTTCCCGCTGATCTTTCCGGGCGTGCTCTCGGCCATGCTTTTCGCCTTCACGCTGTCCTACGACGAATTCTCGCGCACCCTCTTTGCCAGCGGCCGCGACCAGACCCTGCCGCTGGCGATCTACGGCACCTTCTCGGTCGAGATTCATCCCAATGTCTTCGCCTTCGGTGTGCTGACCACCGTCTTTTCTTTCGCCCTGCTGACCATCTACGCCATCCTCATGAGCCTCAGCGTCAGGCGGGCGCGCAAGATTGCCATGCAGGAGGAAATCGCATGAGAAACGCGATTGTCACCGGTGCTGGATCGGGCATCGGCCGCGCCATTGCTCACCGGCTCGCCCGTGACGGCTACAATGTCATCGTCAACGATTTCCGCCCTGAGGCGGCGGAAGCCGTGGCCAAGGAGATTGGCGGCCATGGCAAGGCGGTCGCGGGCGATGTCTCACGCGAGGAAGATGCCGCGCGACTGGCCGAGGTTTGCCGCGAGACCTTTGGCGATTGCAGCCATCTGGTCAACAACGCCGGCCATGTGCACCAGGCGCGTTTTGTCGACCTTGAGCCAGCCGACTTCGACCGCATGTTCGCGGTCCATGTCCGCGGCACCTATCTGTGCACCCGGGCTGTATTGCCTGCGATGCTCGCCGGCAAACAAGGCGTGATCGTCAACATCGCCTCGCAACTTGGACAGATCGGCGGCATCGAACTGACCCATTATTCCGCCGCAAAATCGGCGATCATTGGACTGACGAAGTCCTTGGCGCGGGAAGTGAGCGCCGACGGCGTACGGGTCAATGCGGTGGCCCCCGGCCCGATCAACACGCCCCTGGTGATGAAGCTCTCCGACGAGTGGCGCAAGGCCAAGGCCGCAGAGCTTCCGCTCGGGCGGTTCGGCGAACCCGAGGAGATCGCCGCCACGGTGGCGTTCCTCTGCTCGCCGGAAGCCTCGTTGTTTGTCGGGCAGACGCTCGGACCCAATTCGGGAGATGTGATGCTATGAGTGGAGTGGTCCTCGTTACCGGCGCAGGGATCGGCATTGGCCGGGCCACCGCCAAGACCTTCGCCAAGGCCGGCCGGCACGTAATTGTCACCGACATCCTGGAGAAGGAAGGGACGGCTGTCGTTGCCGAGATCGAAGCCGCCGGGGGCTCGGCCGAGTTCATGAATCTCGATGTCCGCTCAACCGAACAGGCGAATGCCGTGGTCGCCACCGTGGAGGCGAAACATGGCGCCATCGGTACCATCGTCGCCAATGCCGGCATCGCCCACAAGGTTCCATTGCCTCAGCTCTCGGATGAAAAGTGGGACTACACCTTCGACATCGATCTGAAGGGCATTTTCCGGGTGGTCCGTCCCGCTCTTCCGGCCATGAAGGCCGCGCGGGCGGGCGCCATCGTCTGTGTCTCGTCCATCATGGGTGTCGCCTATGGCTGGGACGAACATGTGCACTATTCGTCGGCCAAGGCCGGCGTGGTCGGCCTGGTGCGCGGCCTGGCGGTGGAACTGGCCCGCGACGGAATTCGGGTGAATGGCATCGCACCGGGCTATATCCGTACCGCCCAGCTTCTCTCGAAGGAGCACTCGCTCGGCCCCGAGGCCGACAAGGCCGGGGAATTCATTCCGATGGGCCGCATCGGCGAGCCCGAGGACATCGCCGATGTCATCCAGTTTCTTGCTTCCAACGCCGCTCGCTACATGACCGGGCAAACGGTGGTGGTTGATGGTGGCCTTCTCGTCGGCCGCTACTGACGGGGTAGAGAACGTACTGAAAGACAAAACCAAGGAGGAGAGTAACAATGCGTGATTATCATCTTTCCCGGCGCCGGTTCCTGCAAGGGACAGCAGGCAGCCTGGCCGTCGCCGCGGGCGTGCCGCTGGCGCCCTGGGGCGCCCAGCAGGCTTTCGCCGCAAGTCTCGCCGAACAGGAACTGCGCACCGTCGGTCTCTCGGTGACCGTGCAGGAGCGTATCCTCAACGATTTCAAGGAAAAGTCCGGTGTGAAGGCCGTGTCGGGCAAGGCCGACATCTTCCCCAATACCCAGACCGAACTGCTCTCGGGCTCGACCGCCTATGACGTGTGGGAGACGATCGGCGAGCGTCTGCCAGCCGTGATCGCGACCGAGAAGATCCAGGCGATCCCGACCTCCGCCCTGAAGAACTGGGCCAACATTCGCGACACCTTCACCAAGGGGTCCGACAAGTGGGAGCGCCGCGCCCAGATCGTTGGCCAGATCTGGAAGGACGAGGCCCAGACCGAACTGTGGATGGTGCCGACCGTCTACAACTACGACTCGATCGGCTACCGTCCCGACCTGGTGTCGGCCGAGGAAGCCTCGACCTGGACCGCGCTGTTCGATCCCAAGTTCAAGGGCAAGACCGGCCTCAACGTCGACCCGCTGATCGCGTTCGGACAGGCGGTTCTGGCCATGAACGCTCTGGGCCTGCTGAACGTGCCGAACCCGGGCAACCCGGACCAGGCCGCCATCGACGAGGCCTCCAAGTTCCTCATCTCGAAGAAGAAGGAAGGCCAGTTCCGCGCCCTGTGGGGCGACTTCGGCGAACTGGTCAACCTGCTGGCCTCCGGCGAGATGATCCTGGCCGACGCCTGGCAGCCGGCCGTCATGGCGGTGAAGGCGCAAGGGGTGCAATGCTCCTACGCCACCGTGCGCGAGGGCTATCGCGGCTGGGCCATCGGTAATTCGGCCATCACCGGCACGCCGAACCTCGATGCCGTGATCGCCTATACCGACTACTGGCTGTCCGGCCCGCCGGCCATCACCGTGTCGGAGCAGGGCTACTACTCGCCCACCACCAACATCAAGGACGTCATGCCGGC
>JAGRLX010000039.1 GCA_020441605.1 Alphaproteobacteria bacterium | reverse complement strand
GAAGACCGCGAACATGATGAGCAGGCCGAAGGGCAAAGTCCATGACAGATGGGCGCCGAGACCCGAGATGATCCAGTGCAAACGGAGGCCGAGGAGCTGGAACATCTGGCCGATACCGAAACTGAGCAGCAATCCGGGAATGACCAGACTGACGATCGCAAGATAGAATAAGGGTCCCGCACCCCAGAATTTGCGGCGGAACGCCAATCCGGCGAAAAAACAGACAACCGCCGTAATCGCCATCGCAGCAACGGCGATGAGCATTGATCGGCGGAAGGCACCGCCAAGATCACCATACCGCGTGCTGGTGAAGAGATCGCGGAACCAATGGGTCGAGGCGTCGCGTAGCGGAAAAGTCATGCTGCCTTGCGGCCCCTGAAAGGACAGGATGAAGATCGACAGCATCGGCCCATAGAGGAAGATGATGAACAGCGCGAAGAACGCCGCGAGGATGTAGAAGGACGTCTTCTTCTTGCCCGATGTGTTCTGCATGAGATCGGTCCTATCGAGCCAGTTCGGCGCGGACGTCGACGATCCGCAGGATGATCACGATCGGCACCAGAACTGCCGCGATGAGAAACACCGCCATGGCCGCGGCATCGGGATAGTAGAGCTGGTCGATATTGTTCTTCATCGCCGACGCGATATTTGCGCTCTGCCCACCGCTCATGACCCTTATCACGAAGAAGTCGCCCATGACCAGGGTGACGACGAAGATCGAACCCAACGCAATTCCGGTGCGGGTCAGCGGGATGATGACGTCCTTCAGGACCATTAAGGGACTGGCGCCCGCGTCGACCGCCGCCTCGATGACCGATGGATTGATCTTGGCCATCGAATTGAAGATCGGCACCATCATGAACAGGGTGAACAGATGCACATAGGTGAGGATCACCGCGAAATCGGAGAACAGCAGGAATTCAAGCGGCTGATCGATGAGACCGACGGATTGCAGGAACCGGTTGAACAATCCTTCCTTGCCCAGAAAGGGCACCCAGGAAATCATCCGGATGACATTCGACGTCCAGAAAGGAATGGTGCAGAGAAGGAACAGCGCGATCTGCAGCTTCAGGCTCTTCACGTGAAAGACCAGGAAATAACTGCAGGTGAACCCGATCAGCAGTGTGAAGACCCAGGTGATGGCCGCGAACTTGAGTGTCGCCAGCAGCAGAGTCCAGGTTAGCGGTGAACCCAGGACGATCTCGTAGTTTTCGAAGGAAAACGCGGGAGTGAGACTGATGCCATCG
Organism: Alphaproteobacteria bacterium; assembly: GCA_020441605.1. Next base: position 18,717 of record JAGRLX010000039.1, on the reverse strand, counting down.
GACTGCCAGAAACTCAGCGTCAGCAAGACCGCCAATGGCAGCGCTACGAACATCACCATAATGAAAGCGAGCGGGGCAACTTGCAGGTAGGGTGCAAGGCTTGTTTTCTTCATCGTACCGGAGGCTCTCTGATCACGCCAGTTCAGGAGAAGCGGCAGCCGGAGGCGGGGACCTCCGGCCGCGCGAGAGGCTTACGACGCGATGAACTCATTCCACCGTGTGACGAGATACTTGTCTTCGTCCATGACCGTATTCCAGCAAGCAAAGTTGCCGGTACGCTCGGCATAGGATCCGCCGTCGCGGACCGCACCCGGCTTCTCCATGAGGTTGCCGAAGGGGTCCTTGATTTCGATCGCTGCCGGCTTGCCCTCGTACCAATAGTCCCACTCTTCCGGCGACAGCGCCGCCTTCGTGGTCTCGAGCACCATGTTGTAGTAGCCTTGGCGCGCGATGAACGCGCCCTGCCAGCCCGACAAGTACCAATTGAGGTATTCGTAGGCGGCGTCCTTCTTGAGGCCGTCGAGATGCGAAGCCAGCGCCATGCCTACGCCCCAGCCACGATAGCCTTCCTTCAGCGGTTGATAGGTGCAGGCGATACCGCGTGTCCGCACGGCGGTAACCGCTGGCGACCACATTGACTGGATCACGACTTCACCAGCAGTCATGAAGTTCACTGACTCGTCGAAGGTGCTCCAGAACGCACGGAAATGACCGTCCTTCTTGAGTCCCTTGAGGATCTCGATGGTCTTATCGATTTCCTCGCGGGTCATGTTGCCCTTGTCGCCGTACTTGATGTCGCCACGGGCTTCGATCGCCATGGCGGCATCCATGATGCCGATCTGCGGCACGTTGAGGATGGAGGTCTTGCCCTTGAATTCCGGATTGATCAGTTCGGCCCAGCTTTCGATCTTGCGATTGATCAGGTCCGGCCTGATGCCCAACGTATCGGCGTTGTAGATCGTCGGCGTGCAGGTCGCCATCTCGGTCCGCTGGCTGGCGAAGCCCCTGGCGTCGGCGCTGTCAACATATAGAACTTCGAAGGGCATAGTGCCTTGCATTGAGACCGCGCTGCCGTCGGCGTATTTGCCCTCACGGAAGATCGGTTCGATCTTGTCCCAGGACTTGATCATCTTGGTGTCGATGGCCTGCAGCTTGCCCGACGGCCAGACCTTGCGCATGGCCCAGAATTCCATGTCGGCGATATCGACAGTTTCAGGCTGGTTGATGACGCGTGTCATCAGGGCATCGGTCCAGGCATTCTGGATCTCGATCTTGAACCCGAGATCCTTGGAAGCCTGGTTTGCGATATCCTGGAACACCGAATAGGCAGGGCCAACCTGGAGGATCGTTACGTCCTTCAGGTTCTGCGCCCAGATTGTGGGAAATCCGGTGATGGCGCCGCTGCCTGCGGCCATGCCGCCAACTGCGGCAGCGCCCTTGAGCAGCGAGCGCCGTGAAATCTTCTTGCCGGCAAGAGATGTCTTCATATCAGCCTTCCTCCGTTAGAACCTTGATTATTATGGCAATCATCTTATTGGGACATTCGCATGATCGCAAGCGCAGGCCGGTAATGGCCAAGGTCAAGAATTTATGCATTTCCAGCATGGCAGCATATTTCTGGCGCCAGCGCGGACAATCGTGGACCAGGCCGGTGATGGCGGCCCTTGCTTCTGGCAGGTAAGCTGAGGCAGCATTTGCGGAAATCTTCTGGGAGGGTAAGCCAATGGCCGGCATGTTTGCACTCGACAACCGTGTGGCTCTCGTAACCGGTGCCTCGCGCGGTCTGGGTTTCGCAATGGCGAAAGCCCTCGCCGAGAATGGCGCCCATGTCATTGTCAATGCGCGGGATTCCAACGCCCTTGCTAGGGCGGCGGAGAGCATAGGAGCAGAGGCCATGGCCTTCGATGTGACCGATGCCGCCGTCACCAAGACTGCATTGCAGGCGATCGTCGACAGGCACGGCAAGCTCGACATTCTGGTGAACAATGCCGGCATCCAGCATCGCCGGCCGCTCACCGAATGGCAAGACGAAGACTTCGACCGGGTCATCGCAGTGAATCTCACTTCATGCTTCCGTTTGGCCCGCGATGCCGCAGCTCACATGCTGCCACGCAGATTCGGGCGAATAATCAATACGGGCTCGGTGGCGGCCATTCTGGGCCGTCCCACCATCCATGCCTATGTTGCGGCCAAGGCCGGACTGCATGGACTTACGCGGTCCATGGCCGCGGAGATCGGCCGTCACGGTGTGACCGTCAATGCCCTGGCGCCTGGCTATTTTGCCACCGAGCTCAATACGGCGTTGATCGACGACAAGGCTTTCAGCGCCTGGGTGGAGGGTCGCACCCCGGCCGGTCGCTGGGCCAAGCCGGAAGAGCTGGGCGGCGCAGCCGTGTTCCTTGCCTCCGATGCCGCGTCCTATGTGAACGGCCATGTCCTCGCTGTCGATGGAGGACTGTCGGTTTCGTTGTAGGTTCTCGGGTCAGAGGCTGCGAGCGGCCATCGCACCTTCAGCAAAGGCTATGTCGGCGGTGCGTGGTGCCACGCAATCGCCAATCGCTTGAACCGGAAGGCCCGCGGTCTCGATCAGCGCCCTGAGCGAATCCTGCGCCTCGCTGCCATGCCAGGCCACAAGCGTACCGACATCGCCAATGGTCCTTTCCGAATAGCTGTAGATATTGCGCAGCTTCACAGAGCTGCCGTCGAGGCGCTCGACATCATGATTGGGCAAGAATTCCACACCGGCAGAGAGCAGGCGTTCATAAAGCGGCACGCGCTGGACGAGGTCGATGTCTTCGGCCACCGCGAACTGTGGAGTTACGACATAGACCTTGCCGCCCCTGAGTGCTGCGGCCTCGATGGCTCCGGCGCCTACGATTCCGCCGAGCCTGTCCCACACGAGTACGCCGCCGCCGGCATTCAAGCCATCGCGAACCAACTGGTGCGGTGTGATGATGTTGATGGAAGACCCAACGCGGCCCTCGACATGGGGTAGGCGCGGTGCAGCACCCGTCGAAAGGATGACGGCATCGGCGGTTGCGCGCAGAAGGCCCATGTCCTCCGGACCGATCCGGCGGCCGAGTTCGATCTTGACCTGCAGCCGGTGCAACTGATCGCGGCGCCAGTCGATGGCATGCTGGAATTCTACCCAGGTGGGAATGGTGGCACGAAGGTAGAATTGTCCGCCGAGGATCGCATCGGCTTCGTAGAGCGTCACGCGATGACCACGTTCGGCAGCAACCCTTGCGGCCTCAAGTCCGGCGGGTCCTCCACCGATGACGGCGACCCGCTTGGGTGAGGCGGTGTGCGTCGCCGGTCCCCAGTCGCTTTCGCGGCCAACCTCGGGGTTGTGCAGGCAGCGCACCGGTCCTCCAGCCATGACCCGCGCGATGCAGACATTTGCGCCCACGCAGCGGCGCACGTCCTGGGCCCGACCCCCGCTGATCTTGCGGATGATGTTCGGATCGGCGATGTGAGCACGCGTCATGCCGACCATGTCCGCCTTGCCCTCCGCCAGAATGCTTTCGGCATGGGCGGGATCGACGATGCGGCCTACAGTGAAGACCGGCAACTTCACATGTTTCTTTATTCCGGCGGCCAGATGGACGAACAGTCCATGCGGTGCCGGCGTCGGCGGCCAGTGGGTGGTGCGATGGATGCGGTCAAGATTGGTGCCGGCGATGACATTGAGGAAGTCGAGTTTGCCGCTCGCCTCCAGCACTTCAGCGGCCTCTCGCATGGCGCCCTGATCGAGACCGTCCTCGACGAGTTCGTCGCCGGGAATGCGGATTCCGACAATCAGGTTCGGACCGGCCGCCGCGCGCACCGCGTCTGTCACCTCGAGGCTGAGGCGCAGGCGGTTCTCGAGACTGCCGCCATAGCGGTCAGTGCGGTGGTTGGAGCGCGGCGAGAGGAAGCCGGCCAGCAGGAGGCCATAGGCGCCCTGGATCTCGATCCCGTCGAGGCCACTCTGCCTGACCCGCGCCGCTGCCGCGGCGAAGGATGCAATGACGTCGTCGATTTCCGCGGCTGTCATTTCATGCGGCACTTGCCGCATGAGATCGCCGGCGATTGGCGATGCCCCCCAGATCGGACGGCCCGCCTCGTTGGAGACCATGGCGCTGCCGTAATGGGCGAGCTGGGCGAGGATGGTGCCGCCTTCGGCATGAATGGCGTCGGCGAGGCTGCGATAAGCGGGGATGATCCGGTCGTCGATGTTGAAATGGCTGGCAGCTTCCTCGTTGAGGCTACTGGCATGCACGGGTGTGGCACCGGTGATCTGCAGTCCGGCGCCACCTTGGGCACGCTCGCGTTGATAAGCGATCTCGCGGGGGCCTGGCCTACCATGCTCGGCGAGGCCCGGAACATGGCCAGTAATCAACATGCGGTTGCGGATACGCTTTGGTCCGATCTGGATCGGTGAGAGCAGATGATCGAAGCTCACGCAAATGTATCCTTGTAGGTTCTGCGCAGTTCAGCCTTCTGAACCTTGCCCATGGTATTCCGCGGCAGTTCTTCAACCACGAAGATCCGTTTCGGCACCTTGAACCTGGCGAGTTGACGCGCCAGCGCGGCGATCATCTCCCGTTCCGGCGGAAGCTCGCCCGTCGCGGTGATGACTGCGACGACGCCTTCGCCGAAATCCGGGTGCGGCACGCCGACCACCGCCGACTCGCTTACTCCCCCCATCGCGTCAAGCACTTCCTCGATCTCCTTGGGATAGACATTGAAGCCACCGGAGATGATGAGATCTTTGGCGCGGCCGACGATGGCGACCCGGCCATCGAGCGCAATGGTGCCGACATCACCGGTGATGAAATAACCGTCGGCAGTGAACTCCTCCTTGGTCTTGTCGGGCATGCGCCAGTAGCCGGAGAAGACATTGGGACCCTTGACCTCGATCACGCCAGGCTGATCGCCGCGGATCCTCACCGTTACGCCAGGCAGCGCCATGCCCACGGTGCCTGGCACTCTGGCTCCGTCATATGGGTTTGAGGTAATCATGCCAGTTTCGGTCATGCCATAGCGCTCGAGGATGTCGTGGCCGGTGCGCCGGGAGAATTCCTGGTGAGTCTCGGCCAGCAATGGCGCCGAACCGGAGATGAACAATCGCATGTTGCGCGTGGTGGTCGTCCCGAATGACGGAGTGGCGAGCAACCGGGTATAGAAGGTCGGCACACCCATCATCAGCGTTGCAGCGGGCATGGCCTCCATCATGCGCGCAGCATCGAACTTGTCGAACCAGACGATTTCAGCGCCGGCGAGAAAGGCGGTGTTGAGCGCGACATAGAGGCCATGGACATGAAAGATCGGCAGGGCGTGGAGCAGCACGTCCTCGCCGGTGATTCGCCATAACTGGACCAGCGTTTCCGCATTTGAAGCGAGATTGCCATGGCTGATCATGGCGCCTTTGGAGCGCCCGGTGGTGCCCGACGTATAGAGCAGACCCGCCAGATCCGCCGCGTCTCGCGCGACCGTCTCATGCTGGGCGTCCATCTGGCTGGCCAGTGTTGCCAGCGACCCCTCGCCATCTGCGCCGAGGTTTACAACGCCGAAGACCTTGTGGCGGTCGGCGAGCCCACGGATGGCCTGCTGGCGCGACGGATCGCAGACAATGAGTTTCGGCTGCGCATCGCCGACAAAATAATCGACTTCGGCCTCGGTGTAGCCGGTGTTGAGAGGCTGGTAGACAGCCCCGGCCTTCATGGCCGCCAGATAGAGCAAGACATTGGCGATCGATTTCTCGATTTGAACCGTCACCCGGTCTCCTGGCTCTACGCCGAGAGCGCCCAGCGCATTCGCGTAGCGGCTGACGAGATCGGGAAGCTCGCCATAGGAGATCCTGACCCCACCATCGCCGCTCCGGATAGCGGTCTGGTTGCTGTGCGTTTTGAAAACTCTATCAAAACGGGTGTAGAGATTGTCGCCTGCCACTCTGGAATATCCTTCCGCGCCCGGTTTTGTCATCAATCTGTCATCTGCCCTGTGCGACCTAGGACCCGCGGGAGTCGCTCAACACACCCGCGAAAGCCCCAACTGCCTGCCATGCCGCGGAGCTGCTGGTCTATCGCCCCCCCTGACCCCGCACCCGGCATGGCAACCTTTCTCATCCCAGTAAGGCCTTCATCCGTGCCAGCGCTTCCGTAAGATCGGCTTCGCTGGCTGCATAGGACAGACGCATGAAGCCCTTGCCATTCTTGCCGAAGCTCTCGCCGAAGATCAGTGCGACATAGATCTTGTCGAGCAATTCCCGGGCGAGATCACGCGAGTCCCAGCCGGTGCCCGTGATATTGGGAAAGGCGTAGAAGGCTCCGCCCGGCACCCGGCAGCGGACCCCCTTGATGTCGTTGAGGCCGGCGACCACCAGGTCCCGCCGCTTCTGGAAACTCCTCCGGAAGCCCTCGATCTCGTCCAGCGGGCCGGTGATCGCGGCAAGTCCCGCCATCTGGGTGGCGACACTGGTGCAGGAATGGTCGACGGTGATAAGCTTCTTCACATACTCGATCAGATGTCGGGGCCAGATGCCGAAGCCCAGCCTCCAACCGGTCATGGCAAAGGTCTTGGACCAGCCGTCGAGAATCACCGTCCGGTCACGCAGCTCGGGGAAGGATAAGAAGCTGGTGAAATCGACCCCATCATAAACCTGGTGGCTGTAGATTTCGTCCGACAGAATGGCGACATCCGGAAATGTTAGCAGTCCCTCGGCCAGCCTGGTGATTTCGCGGCGTGACACCACGCCTCCAGTCGGATTGGCCGGCGAATTGATGATGATCAGCCGCGTCGCCGGTGTGATCAGCGAAAGGACTTCCTCGGCATCGAAGCCGAAATCCTTTTCTTCGCGGATCGGGTAGGGCACAGGCATTGCGCCCGACGAGCGCGCCGCGTCACGATAGGGCGGAAAGCCCGGGTCAGGGTAGAGAATCTCGGTGCCCGGCCCCCCAAACATCTGGCAGGCGAAGTAGAAGGTGACCTTGCCGCCGGGAACGATCACCACGTCTTCTCCGGAGATGGGGACATTGAAACGTGTTCCCACATATTTAGCCACGGCATCGCGCAATACCGGCAGGCCCTGGGGCGATGTGTAGCCATGGGGTCCGTCCCGGACCGCCTTCTCGGCGGCCTCGAGGATGTGTCGGGGCGGCGTGAAGTCCGGCTGTCCAATGCCGAGATTGATCACCGGATGGCCTTTGGCCTTCAGGGCATTGGCGCGGTCAAGAACGGTGAAGGCGGTTTCTTCTTCGATGGCCGAAATGGCCGGGTTTATCTTCAGCATTAGGTCACTTCATCGATTGCGGGGTCCAGCAGATGGCTGACATTTCGCCCGCCATGGCCCGTTTTTACGGCCTGCTGGAAGACTTCCGCAACGGATTCCGTCAGGCGTGTGGCGCAACCCAGCTTTTCGGCGAGTTCGGTGTAATAGCCGATATCCTTGGCGGCATTGGCCAGTGAGAAACGGTAGCCGTCGAAATTGCCCTTGAGCGCCGGCTCGACCATCTTGCGCAGGACGCCGGAATTTCCCGAACCGTTGAGCATGACTGCATAGAGGTCTGACCAGTCGATCTGGGCCTTGTGGGCGGCGCCGAAAGCCTCCGCTACCAGTGCGACCATCCCGGTCACGAGGTAGTTCGAAATCAGCTTTGCTGCATGGCCCGAACCGGGTGGCCCGAAGTGCTTGATGGTCGTGGCGAAGCAAGAAAGTAGCGGCTCGATGTCCGCGAACGTCTTGTGCGAGGCGCCGCAGAGCACGCCAAGCTCTGCCCGTTCTGCCTGTTCTGGTCCCCCGGTGAGCGGAATGTCGGAAAAGGCCACGCCGACGGTCGCCAGCTGGTGCGCCAGGCGGATCGTCATGTCTGGAGCCGAGGTGCCGGAATCGAGGATGATCTGGCCTTGCCGCAAGTGGGGTTTGAGGGCGGTGATTGTCGCTTCGACGATCCTGGAAGTTGTGACACACAGGAGGATCACATCGGCAACCGCGATTTCGGCCAGGCTTTTTGCTTCGTCGGCACCCTTGGCCACAAGATCCTCAATCGGCTTGCGGTTGCGATGAGCGATCACCGTGACCCGGTGGCCATGCTTCAGAAGATTGGCAGCCATGCCGTGCCCCATCATTCCGGCCCCGATTACTCCAATGTGCATGCTTGCCTCATCGCCTTGCCCTGCCTATGGTCCGCCCCGAAAAGAACCGGAGTACTGCATCATGGCGCTGCACAAGAATTACATCAATGGCGAATGGGTTGAAGGCAAGGGTATCCGCGAAAACATCAACCCTTCCGATCTGACCGACGTGGTCGGCGAATATGCTCAGGCCGATAAGGCCCAGACGGAGGCCGCGATTGCCGCTGCCAAGGCCGCCCAGCCGGCCTGGGCGGCCACCACGCCGCAGGCCAAGGCCGATGTGCTTGAAGCCATCGGCACCGAGCTTCTGGCCCGCAAGGATGAGATCGGCAGATTGCTGTCGCGTGAGGAAGGCAAGCCGCTTTCCAACGGCATTGCCGAAACCATGCGCGCCGCCCAGATTTTCAAGTTTTTTGCCCAGGAGGCGTTGCGTGTCGAGGGCGTGGCGATCTCCTCGATCCGCCCGGGCGTCGACGTGATGCTCACCCGCGAACCCCTTGGCGTGGTCGGCCTGATCTGCCCGTGGAACTTCCCCATCGCGATTCCGGCATGGAAGATGGCGCCGGCCATCGCCTTCGGAAACAGCGTCGTGCTGAAGCCCGCCGATCTTGTACCTGGCACCGCCTGGGCTCTCGTCGAGATCATTTCACGGGCGGGGCTTCCCAAGGGCGTGCTCAATCTGATCATGGGCCGCGGCTCGGTGGTTGGCCAGACCATGCTCGATTCAAAGGACGTGAATGCCATATCCTTCACTGGCTCGGTCGAGACCGGGGCCAAGGTAGCGATGGCCTGTGCGGCGCGCGGCGCCAAGTTCCAACTCGAGATGGGCGGCAAGAATCCGCTGGTTGTTCTTGACGATGCCAACCTCGATGCGGCCGTCGGCGCCGCCATCGACGGTGCTTTCTACCAGACCGGTCAGCGCTGCACCGCCTCCTCGCGCCTCATTGTGCAGAAAGGCATTCACGACGCCTTTGTGGACAAGATGGTGGCCACAATGAAAACCCTCAAGGTCGACCATGCCCTAAAGGACGGCACCATCATCGGACCGGTGGTCGACGAGTCCCAGATGGCCCAGGATGAGAAATATATTCAGATCGCCCGTGACGAGGGCGGCGAACTGGTCTGGGGCGGCGAGCGGCTGAATCGCGACACCAAGGGACATTACCTATCGCCGGCACTGTTCGTCGGAACCCGCAACGACATGCGCATCAACCGTGAGGAAGTGTTTGGTCCGGTCGCCTCGGTGATCAAGGTCGACTCCTACGAGGAAGGTCTGGCTGTCGCCAACGACACCACCTTCGGCCTCTCTTCGGGCATCTTTACCACATCCCTCAAGCACGCGACCGACTTCCGCAAGAAGTCTGCCGCAGGTATGGCGATGATCAATCTCCCCACTGCCGGTGTCGATTACCACGTGCCCTTCGGCGGCCGGAAGGGGTCGAGCTATGGCGCGCGCGAACAGGGTCGGCACGCGGTCGACTTCTATACGGCGATCAAGACCGCCTATACGCTCGCTTGACATGACGCCGGCACGGCGGCGTTCCATGAGGATCGTGTTGCCGATGCCTGTTCTATTTGAGGCCAGTGACGGTATCTTCCGTGACTGGCCTTTTTTGATATGAGAGCATGGGGGATCCATGGTTGCGACCGCTGCAAGGCCGAATGTCATCCTTGTTCTCGTCGATGACATGGGATTCTCCGACCTGGGGCTCATGGGATCGGAGATCAGGACGCCCAATGTCGATGCCCTGGCACGGAACGGCGCCTTGCTTAGCTCGATGTACAATTGCGCGCGGTGCTGTCCAACACGTGCGGCGCTGCTGACAGGCCTCTATCCGCACAAGGCCGGAATTGGGCATATGGGCGCCAATCTCGGCAGCCCGGCCTACCAAGGCTACCTCCGCAATGACGCGGCCACGATTGCCGAACTGATGCGTCTCGGAGGATATCGCACCCTCATGTCTGGCAAGTGGCATGTGGGCGGCGACTTCTGGGCCCGGCTCGTCGACACCTGGCGAGTCGGCGATGTCGACCGGCCGACGCCGCGGCAGCGGGGCTTCGACCGGTTCTTCGGCATCATCGACGGCGTTACCCACTTCTTCTCGCCACACTACATCATGGAGGACGACAGCCGCGTCGAGGTTTCTCCGACCGATTTCTATTTCACCGATGTCATCACCGACAAGGCAATCGGCATGATGGAGGAAAGCGTCTCGCGTGACCAGCCGTTCTTTCTCTATCTCGCCCATGCGGCGCCCCACTGGCCGCTTCACGCCCATGAGGAAGACATCGCCCGCTATGACGGCATCTATGCCAAGGGTTGGGATGCGATCCGCACGGCCCGCCATGAGGAAATGACCTCCCGTGGCGTGCTGCAGCACAATTGGGCGATTTCGCCACGAGATGCCGAAGCGCGGCCATGGGGAGACATTCGCCAGCAGGACTGGGAGGCAAGCCGCATGGCAGTTTATGCGGCGATGATCGATCGCATGGACCAGTCGATCGGCCGAGTCGTCGCCACGTTGAAACGCCTCGGCCAGTTCGAGGACACCCTCATCCTTTTCCTGTCCGACAACGGCGGCTGTGCCGAATTCATGGCCGAGGATGGATGGGCAAAATTCATGCCCGACATTCATAATGACGGCCGCAGGATCACCATGGGAAATCGCCCCGGTCTCCGTCCTGGCGGACCCCTGACCTACATGAGCTACGATCTGCCTTGGGCCAATGTTTCGAATGCGCCCTTCCGCCTGTTCAAGCATTGGGTGCATGAGGGAGGCATTTCGACACCACTGATCGCCCACTGGCCGCGCCGGATCACGCAGCCTCGCGTTGCCCATGAACCCTGTCACGTCATCGATCTGCTTCCGACCATCCTGTCGGCGACCGGCGTGGCCTATCCCTCGGAATTGGGCGGTGCCGCGATCCAGAAACTCGATGGCGAAGACATTACACCACTGATTGAAGGCCGGAACTGGCACCGCGAAAGGCCGCTGTTCTGGGAGCACGAAGGCAATGCGGCAGTACGGATCGGCAATTTCAAGCTGGTGCGCAAGTTCAATCAGCCGTGGGAACTCTACGACATGGAGCGTGATCGCACCGAGTTGAACGATCTCATGGGGCGCAACGAACCGCTGACCAAGCAATTGACGCGCGCTTATGATGCCTGGGCAGCGGAGGCTGGAGTGTTGGACTGGAATGTCGCCTTGCCGAAGCTGCTGTCGCTCTGGCGGATGGACAATGCTCACGGCTAGGTGAAGGTCGCCATGGACCGAGGCGACACGAAGTGATCAATCGCCGGGTGCGGGCACGCTCGTCTCCCGTCCCAACTTGCGCTCACGGGCAAAGACGAACAGGCCGCTGGAGACAACGATGAAGGCGCCAACGAGCGTCCAAAGGTCTGGAACGTCCCTGAACACCAGGAACCCGACGATGATCATCCACACGATCTGTGTGTAGACGAAGGGTGCGAGAACGCTGGCGGGTGCCAGTCGATGGGCCTGGATCAGCATGTAGTGGCCGATACCTCCCGCCAGCCCCATGAAGATCAGCAAGGGCCAGGCGATGCCCTGGGGCAATTGCCAGGTCCACGGCAGGGGAAAGGAAGCGGCAGTGGCGCCGATGACACTCACGTAGAAGAGCGATGTTTCGGCCCGATCGCCGCCACTGACCTTGCGCGTGACGATGTTGTAGGTTGCCCCGCAGATCGACGCAGCTATCGAGAATAACATCGCCCAATGGAAGCTGCCGGTTCCCGGTCGCATGATGACCAGAACGCCGAGAAAGCCGATCGTCACGGCGATCCACCGGCGGTAGCCGACCTGCTCGCCCAGCAAGGGTACGGACAGGGCGCAGACCCACAGGGGAATTGTGAAGAAGATTGCAGCTGTCTGTGCCAGTTGCAGATGGCTCATCGCTATGAAATTGAAGACCGTGGACACCATAAGCAGCAAACCGCGCACGACTTGGAGGAAAGGATATCTGGTCACGAGCAGCGAAGGGCCTCCCGCCTTCATGACGACCCCAGCCGAAAGAAGTGCTGCCACAAAATAGCGGAAGAAGACCGCTACGGGCGGCGGCAGGCTGTGCATCACATATTTGGCCGAGGCATCGAGCAGGGTGAAGACAACCATTGAGGCCATCATCAGTAGGATGCCCGTCATGCGCGGGGTCATGGCGACCTGACCTATATTGTTTGCCGCTCAGACTACAGTGACGTCGAGCCCACCTACCCCTGCGATTTCCGCATGCAGCTTGTCGCCTCTCTGTACGGGGCCGACGCCGGATGGCGTTCCGGTGAAGATGAGATCGCCAGCCTTCAATTCATAGAGCTTGGAGAGCTCGGCCATGATCTCGCTGACATTCCAGATCATCTCGGAGATGTCGGCGGTCTGGCGGCGCTGCCCATTCACGTCGAGTGTGATGGCGCCACGCACCAGGGCCGAGCTGCCGGCAACGATAACGCTCACGGGAGCCGAATGGTCGAAGGCTTTGGCACCTTCCCAGGGCTTCCCGCCTTTCTTTGCTTCCGACTGCAGGTCGCGCCTGGTCATATCGAGGCCTACGGCATGGCCGAAGACCGTAGCCCCCGGACCCAGCGCCACCACCAGTTCGATCTCATGGTGCACGTCGTCGCTGGCTGGCGGATAAGGAAACCGCCCGTCGAGCACGATGGCATCCGCGGGCTTCTGGAAGAAGATCGGTGTGCCCTTGAGGTCGTTGCCCATTTCCTTGATATGCTCGGCATAGTTCCGGCCGACGCAATAGATGCGGCGAACCGGGAAGAGCGACGAGGATCCCGCTACCGGGATGGTGATCTGCGCTGGAGCGGCGAAGGCGAGGGTCATGCGAGAGTGATTCCGCGTTCGGTGAAGGATCTGCGGGTGGCGTCTGCCGAACCGTTGAGGTCGATGGCCCGGCAGGCGCCTTCGATCACGTCGGTGTCGAAGCCGAGTGCCCGCGCATCCTCGGCGGAAAACCTCACGCAGAAGTCGAAGGCCAGGCCGACGCAGGTGACATGAGTGAAGCCACGCTCCTTCAAATAGCCGCCCAGGCCGGTCGGCGTCTTGTGGTCATTTTCGAAGAAGGCCGAATAGCTGTCGATTGCCGTCCGGAATCCCTTGCGGATGATGAGTTCAGCATGAGGAATGTCCAGCCCCGTGTGGAAGGCCGCCCCGACGGTGTTCTGCACGCAATGATCGGGCCACAAGGTCTGCGGACCGTAGGGCATGTCGATCACCTCGAACGGTGCCTTGCCCGTATGGCTGGAGGCGAAGGAGGAATGCCCGGCAGGATGCCAGTCCTGGGTCAGTAGCACGTGGGCAAAGCCATGCGCCAGACGGTTGATCAAGGGCACGACCTCGCTGCCGCCGGGCACCGCCAGGTTGCCGCCTGGACAGAAATCGTTCTGGACATCGATGACGAGAAGAACGTCGGTCGCCTTGCGCATGCCTCACCTCATGACTTGTGGGCTGCGGCGATGGCCGCCGCACAACCCTTGAAGGCCGGAAATCGATCAACGATAACATAGACCGGAATCGGCCGCATGACATGGGCGAGCCGGCCCTTCTCCTGGAAGATGCTGCGGAATGGCCCTTCTTGCAGCTTGCCGGCGATGGAAGGTGCGATGCCTCCCGCGAGATAGACCCCGCCATGTGCTTGCATGGTCATGGCGGCGTCACCGGCTATCCGCCCCAGCCACGTGATGAATTGATCCAATGTCTTCGCCGCTGCTGGATCGGCCCCTGCGAGGGCAGCCTGCAACACCGCTTCGGGCGTATCGAGGACCGGGGGACTGGCCACCGCCCGGTACATCCGCAACAGCCCCCCGCCGGTGATCGCATCTTCGGATTCGAAGGGAATGCCGGGTATCGACATCTTCTCGCGCCAGTCGAACTCTTCCTGGGTCACGACCGGGAGTGTGATGTGTCCCACCTCGCCGGGCAGCGCCATCCAGCCGCCCCGGGGCAGCGGGGCAAGCGTTGCCATGCCAAGCCCGGTGCCGGGACCGAGCACGATCTTGACTGAAGGCCTGGATGGTGCTTCGCCCCCGATCTGGATGAGATCGTCACCTCCCAGGTGCGGCAAGGATAGGGCAAGTGCCTCGAAGTCATTGAGCAGATGAAACTGTCTGGCGCCCGCCGCACGGCCGAGTGACTCGCGGGTGAAGCTCCAGTTGCGGTTGGTAAGCGACACCACCTCGCCGTCGACAGGACCGGCCACCGCCACCGCCGCCGCAGTCGTCGAATCGATCCCCCGTGCGGAGAGATAGGCCCGCATCGCATCTTCCAGCGAACCGAACCGGTCATTCTTCAGGACGTCGATGTCCCGAATGTCGAATGATCCAGGGATCACCAGTCCGAAACGGGAATTTGTACCTCCGATGTCACCGACAAGTGCTGGTTCTGTCATGGTCTGCCTCTGGACTCCTCAAGTGCCACGGGACGGGCCCAAGGGCAACAGCGAAGACTGGACGCTTGGGGAAATCGAGTCTAGGAAGCGGCCAACTCTTTCATCTATGGAACTGATGTGACGAATCCGCTTGAACAAGAAGTGGCGCGCAGGCGCACTTTTGCAATTATCTCCCATCCGGACGCCGGCAAGACCACGCTGACCGAAAAGCTTCTGCTGTTTGGCGGTGCCATCCAGCTGGCCGGCCAGGTGCGCGCCAAAGGTGACCGCCGCCGCACCCGTTCGGACTGGATGTCGATCGAAAAGGCCCGCGGCATCTCCGTGGTCACATCGGTCATGACCTTCGAATATGGCGGGGTGGTCTTTAACCTCCTCGACACGCCAGGTCATGAGGACTTCTCCGAGGACACCTACCGCACGCTCACGGCTGTCGATGCCGCCGTCATGGTGATCGACGCGGCCAAGGGTATCGAGGCCCGCACTCGCAAACTCTTCGAGATTTGTCGCCTGCGGGACATTCCGATCATCACCTTCGTCAACAAGATGGATCGCGAATCCCGCGAGCCGCTCGACCTGCTCGACGAAATCGAAAAAGGCCTGGCGCTGACGGTTGCGCCCATGGTCTGGCCCATCGGCCAGGGCAAGGATTTCGCTGGCACCTATGATCTGACGTCGCCACGCGTCCGCCAACTCGAAAAGGAGCCGGAGGGTGTTGCCGTGTCCGGTCCCGACGATCCGTTGATTGGCAAGCTGCTCAAGGGAGATGCCTTGTCCGGGTGGCGCGATGAAATCGAGCTGGTGCGCGATCTCTGCCATAGCTTCGACCGGCAGTCATTTCTCGAAGGTCACCTGAGCCCCGTCTATTTTGGCTCGGCACTGAAGAATTTCGGCGTGCGCGATCTCCTCGAGGCGCTGATTGCCTATGCCCCGCCGCCGCGCGATCAACAGGCCTCGTCGCGTGTCGTCCATGCGAACGAGCCGAAAATGACCGGGATCGTGTTCAAGATCCAGGCCAACATGGACCCAAACCACCGCGACCGGATCGCCTTCATGCGGCTTGCCTCCGGCAAGCTCACACGCGGCATGAAGGTGAAATTGGTGCGCACCGGAAAAACCGTGGCACTCACCGCGCCGCAGTTCTTCTTCGCCCAGGATCGATCGATCGCCGATGAGGCCTATGCCGGCGATGTGGTGGGGATTCCCAATCACGGGCTTCTGCGCATCGGCGATACCCTGACCGAGGGCGAGGACCTGGTGTTCACCGGCGTTCCGAGCTTCGCCCCGGAAATCCTGCGGCGCGTCAAGCTGGGCGATCCCATGAAAGCCAAGAAGCTGCGCGAAGCCCTGGAGCAGCTTGCCGAGGAGGGCGTCGTACAATTGTTTCTGCCGGTGGACGGTTCGGCCGCGATTGTCGGTGTGGTGGGGGCGCTGCAACTCGACGTGCTGGCCGACCGGCTTGCCAGTGAATATGGTGTTCCCGTCAGCTTCGAGCCAGCCCGGTACGAGGTGATGCGCTGGATATCCTGCGACGATCCCAAGAAGCTGGATGAATTCATCACCGCCAACCGGTTTTCGATCGCCAACGATCTTGACGGCGATCCGGTCTTCATGGCGCAATCGGCATTCAGCCTGAACTATACCCTGGAACGTGCTCCCGGCATCAGGACCGCCGAAATCAAGGAGATGCACAAGCCGGCATGAACGCCATCACAGCCTATATACCTGTTGATTTCGAGGCGCCGGAAATTATCGCAGTGGCGCTTATCTTCGGCTTGTGGGCCCTCTATTCGCAAATCCTCAGGCTGATCGGCCAAGGATCGCTCAACAGCCAGCTTCATGCCGTGCGGCTCCGCTGGTTGCAGATGCACCAGGCAATCGACCGTGAGCATCGCGTATTCGACGCCATCCTGCTGGGACATATCTCGAATTCGATCTCATATTTCGGTTCGGCGACGCTCATCGTTCTGGCCAGCCTCGTCGGCACCCTGATCAATGTGAAGACCGTCTACCACGTGACGCGCGAGTTGCATTTCCTCGATACAACACAATCGGTGGAATTGTTCTCGCTCTATTTTTCGTTGCTCACCTTGATGATGGCCCTGTGTTTCTTCGCCTTCACCTATGCGCTGCGCAAGATGGCGTATGTGCTGGCGCTGCTGGGTGGCCTGCAGGCGACCCCTGCCCATTCGGTCGAAACCCGGATCATGGGCGAACAGGCGGCGATCGTTCTCACCGAATGCGTGCGCAGCATCAACGCCGGCATCCGCGGTTTCTACTATGCCGTTGCGGCGCTGTTTCTCTTCGCGGGCCCCTATGTCGCCATCGTGGCGACGATCCTCATCACCTGTGTGCTTTACTACAGGCAGCTCTATTCACCGGTCGCCAAGGCCATTGCGCGCTATGTCGAGGCCCTGAACAAGATCAGCCCCTGAGGCTTGCCGCCTCACGGGCAAGCTTCTCGATTCCCGCCCAGTCCTTTGCCTCGATCAACTTCTTTGGCGCCATCCACGAGCCGCCGATGGTGATCACATTGGCAAGCTTCAGATAGGTGGCGGCGTTCTGAAGGTTGATGCCGCCGGTGGGGCAGAAGCGGATCTGCGGCAGGGGCGAGGCCAGAGACGAAAGATAGTTCACGCCACCGGCGGGCTCGGCAGGGAAAAACTTCTGCAGGCGGTAGCCGCGATCGAGAAGGGCCATACATTCGGACGCGGTGACACCGCCCGGCAGCAGCGGCATGGCTGTATCCGCCGCCGAATCGAGAAGCTTCGGAGATGATCCGGGCGACACCGCAAAGGCGCAACCGAGTTTGTTGCATTCTGCCATCTGCCGCGCGTCGAGCACGGTTCCCGCACCGACGATAGCACCTTCCACCTCGGCTATGATAGCGCGGATGCAATCCAGCGCCACCGCTGTGCGAAGGGTGATTTCCAGAACTGGAAGGCCGCCTCTCACAAGAGCCCTGGCCAATGGAACGGCGTCGGCGATGGACTCGATGACCATCACGGGCACCACGGGGGCGGCATTCAGCGTGGCTTCCATGCCCGTCTGAAGATCTCTCGACATCTAGGCCACTCCGAAGATTGATGCACCCTGATCGGCACGTCCGGCGATGGCCCGGAAAGCGCTGAACAGTTCTCGTCCCGTACCCGCCTGATTGGCAGAGAGATCAGCTTGACACGCCTCACGCTGGTCGAGTTCGGCCGGATCGATCAGCAGCTCTAGCCTGCCTCGATCGGCATCGAGCCGGATGAGGTCGCCATCGCGGATCTTGGCGATAGGGCCGCCATCAGCCGCCTCGGGAGTCAGGTGAATGGCCGCCGGAACTGTCCCCGATGCGCCCGACATGCGGCCGTCGGTGACCAGTGCCACGCGGAAGCCCTTGTCCTGCAGGACGGCAAGTGGCGGCGTCAGGCGGTGCAACTCTGGCATTCCGCAGGCCCTGGGACCCTGGAACCTGACAACAGCGACGACATCGCGGTCGAGTTCGCCGGCCCTGAACGCGGCATGTAGTTCTTCCTGTGAATGAAACACCCTGGCCGGCGCCTCGATCACATGCCGATCGTCCGGAATGGAAGATGTCTTCATCACGGAAGCTCCCAGGTTGCCTTCCATCACGTGAAGTCCTCCCGTCGCCTGGAATGGCCGCGCGGCCCGCCGCAACACCGTCTCGTCGCCCGAGACTGCTGCAGCATCGGCATAGCAAAGCTCTCCTTGGCCGTCGAGCCGGGCTTCCCTGGTATACCCGCTGAGGCCCGTGCCCATGATGGTCGAAACGTCCTCGTGGAGGAACCCTGCGCCCAGCAACTCGCGGATCAGGAAGCCCATGCCGCCCGCTGCGTTGAAGTGATTCACGTCCGCCCTGCCGTTTGGATAGACACGGGTGAGCAGCGGCACCACGTGGGAAAGTTCGGCGAAGTCCTTCCATGTCACTATGATGCCGGCAGCGGCCGCCATGGCGATGACATGCATCGTGTGGTTGGTTGATCCGCCCGTCGCATGGAGACCTACAATTCCATTCACCACGGCGCGCTCGTCGAAGATGCGGCCGATGGGGCGATAGGCGTTGCCGAGCGCGGTGATCGACAGGGCCTGCTTAGCCGAAGCCCGGGTTATGGCATCGCGCAAAGGCGTTCCGGGATTGACGAAGGTCGAGCCCGGCAGGTGCAGGCCCATGATCTCCATCAGCATCTG
>JAGRLX010000352.1:2690-3647 GCA_020441605.1 Alphaproteobacteria bacterium | reverse complement strand
ACAGGTGACGGGGCCGAAGATTTCTGAGGTCGAGACGCGCGCATCGACAGGAGGCTCGATGAGGACGGTTGGTGCGAAGCAAGTCTCGCTGATGACATCGCCACCAGTTGCAACATGCGCTCCGGCATCTATAGCTTCCTTTACCCACTCGCTGACCCGCAGGACTTCACGCGGCAGGATAAGCGGCCCCGCATCCGTGGTGTCGAGCGCAGGGTCACCAACTACAAGCGCCGCAACAGCGTCTGCAAGACGCGCCTCGATTTCAGACAGTAACGAACGGTGCGCAAATATCCGCTGCACGGAGACGCAGATCTGACCGGAATGATAGTAACCACCTTTCACCAGCAGCGGGATTGCCTCGTCGAGATCGGCATCCGGCAATAGGACCACTGGTGCAGCGCCGCCATGCTCAAGCGCGCAGCGGGTGCCCGGCGCAAGTCTGGAGCGCAGATGCCAGCCGACCTTCGCAGAACCTATGAAGCTCAGGAAGGAAACGCGGGGATCGGTCGCCAGCTTCTCGGCTTCCGGAATATCGAGCAGTGCCAATCGGCACCAGGCTTCCGGCAATCCGGCCTCGTACGCCAATTCGACGAACCGTTTCGCCGAAAGCGGCGTGACGTCAGCCGGCTTGACGATCACCGGGCAGCCGGTGGCAATCGCCGGCGCGACCTGGTGCACGATCAGGTTCAGCGGGTGATTGAAAGCGCTGATTGCAACGACCGTGCCTATTGGTTCCGGGCAGGTAAAGGCTATGCGGCCAGCCCCGGAGGGCGACAGATCCATCGGGATCTGGGTGCCGGACAGCCGTTCGATTTCGCTTGCCGCAAGCTCGACGCCGAGAATGGCGCGGTCGGCCTCGACCCGCGCATCGACAAGTGGCTTGCCGCCTTCCAGCGCGATGGTCATGGCCAGATCGCCGCGTTCGGCCCGCATCAGCGCCGCGAGGCGCAGCAGGAT
>JAGRLX010000352.1:0-2529 GCA_020441605.1 Alphaproteobacteria bacterium | reverse complement strand
CTGCATTTCCTTCAGTTCGTCGATCAGCACGCGGGTGTTTTCCGAGTAGTCAACTGGCGCATCGATCAGGTGAACACCGCCGGCCTCGAAGGCGTCTTCGATCATCGGCCGGAAGCTAGCTGCATCAGGTACGCGATGCCCTTTCGCGCCATAGCTTTCCGCATAGGCTACGAAATCTGGATTGCCATAGGTCAGACCCCAGTCGGGGAAATCGCCGGCTGCCTGCTTCCATCGGATCATGCCGTAGGCGTCGTCGCGCAGGATCAGCACGACGAGGTTGAGCTTGAGCCGGACGGCGGTCTCCATCTCCTGGCTGTTCATCATGAAGCCGCCGTCGCCGGCCACAGCCAACACTTTTCGCTCAGGATGCAGCATAGCCGCCGCCATCGCCTGCGGCAGACCGGCACCCATGGTTGCAAGCGCATTGTCGAGCAGCAAGGTATTGGGCTGACGCGCCCGGTAGGACCGGGCAAACCAGATCTTGTACATGCCGTTGTCAAGCGAAACGATGCCATCGGACGGCATCGCGCGGCGAACATCGGCGACGATGCGCTGGGGCAGCATCGGGAAACGGTCGTCACTCTCGCCCTGACTCACCCTGGCCGCCACTTCGTCGCGGACGGCATAGAACGGCGCTGGATCGTGGGCGCAATCGGATCTGAGCCGTGCCGTCAGGGCGCGGAATGTCGAGCCGATCTCGCCCAACAGTTCGACCTGCGGGAAATAGACCTCGTCGATCTCCGCCGGGCTGAAGTTGATGTGGATGACCCTGGGGCCGCCATGGCGCATCAGGAACGGCGGCTTCTCAACCACATCGTGGCCGGCGTTGATGATGAGGTCAGCCTTGTCGAATGCTTTGTGGATGTAGTCGCCTTCCGACAATGCCGCCGTTCCGAGATATTCATCATGGCTGCCGCCCACCGCACCCTTACCCATCTGTGTCGTTACAAAGGGAATGCGTGTGGTGCGGACGAATTCGTCAAGTGCCTCGAAAACGGGTTTGCGGTTTGCGCCGGCACCGACCACCAGCAGCGGATGACGTGCATCCCGGATCATCGCCGCAGCTTCCTTGATCGAGGCTTGCGGACACTGTGGAAGTCGGGCGCGCGAACGCGGCGCCAACGGCTCGTCAGGAACGATCTCGGCAGCAATGTCTTCAGGGAGTTCCAGATGCACGGGACCCGGCCGCTCGGCTTCCGCGACGCGGAACGCATCCGAGATGATCGAGGGAATGGCCTGCGCATCGACGATCTGCTTCGCCATCTTGGTGACCGGCTTCATCGTCGCAACGATGTCGACGATCTGGAAACGTCCCTGACGGCCATGCCGGGACGGTTTCTGGCCGGTAATCATGACCATCGGGAACGCACCGAGTTGGGCATAGGCCGCTGCGGTCATGAAGTTCGTCGCTCCGGGACCAAGCGTCGAGAGGCATACGCCGGCCTTGCCGGTTAGCCGGCCATAGGTTGCGGCCATGAAGCCGGCTGCCTGCTCATGACGGTTGAGCACGACGCGGATGTTCGATGTGCGAAGCGAATCCAGCAGGTCGAGGTTCTCTTCCCCCGGCACGGCAAAGATCACTTCGATACCCTCGTTCTCAAGCGCCCGGACAAAAAGGTCCGAGGCCTTGATCGTTGCTGTCTGTGACGCGGTCATGGTTCGTCCCCTTCCTTGGGATCAGGTGTTCGCCGCTGCGGAACCGGGTGCTTTGGCGAGCCGATCCGGGCGGCCCGCTTCGGCGGCGCGGGCGATATGTTCCAGCGTCATCGACGTGCCGTTCGACTGCACCAAGCGGACATGGGACGGGCGCAATGCGCGGGGGTGGGCGACGCCGCAGGAGTGGGCAATGATGCCGACACCCGTATGGACCTTCTCGATGTAGTTCTTTACGCGGACCGCCTTGTTCGCCGGGTCGAGACCGCGCTGCAGGCGCTGATTGTGCGTGGTGATGCCAGTCGGACACGTGTTGCGATTGCACTTGAGGGCCTGGATGCAGCCCAGTGCGAACATGAATCCGCGCGCCGAGCACACGACATCAGCGCCGCAGCAGTAGGCCCATGCGATTTCCGCGGGGGTGATGAGCTTGCCTGATGCGATCACCCGGACCCGGGAAAAAAGCCCCGCGCGCTTGAGCGCCGCGATAACCATCGGCAGGGACTCCTTGATCGGCAGGCCCATATTGTCCATTAGCGGCATGGGTGCGGCACCGGTTCCACCATCGCCGGAATCCACGGTGATGAAATCGGGAGCGGATGCTTCGCCGCGCGCATTGACGATGGCAAAGAGATCGTCCAACCAGCCCGTATCGCCGACAACCGTCTTGAACCCGGTGGGCAACCCGGTCACATCGCGGACATGGGCGATCATGTCGGCAAGATCCTCCAGGCTGCCGATATCGCGGTGACGGTTCGGCGAGATCGAGTCCTTGCCTTCGGGAATTCCGCGAATGGCCGAAATCTCGGTAGTAACCTTGCCGCCGGGCAGGATGCCGCCCTTGCCGGGTTTGGCGCCCTGGCTGAGCTTGATCTC
>JAGRLX010000351.1 GCA_020441605.1 Alphaproteobacteria bacterium | reverse complement strand
AGGCGATGATCAGGAAGTTGATCAGGACGGTGATAAAGTTGCCATAGGCGAACACCGCACCCTGTTCCTTTGCCGCTGCGAGCGAGGTCGCCGTGACATTGGACGAGAGGCCGGCGAAATAGTTGCTGAAGTCGAGACCGCCGGTAATCGCCCCGATGATCGGCATGATCAGGTCGTTGACCATCGAATCGACGATCTTGCCGAATGCCCCGCCGATGATCACGCCGACCGCGAGATCAAAGGCGTTGCCCTTGAAGGCGAATGCCTTGAATTCTTGCCACATGTTTGAACCCCCGTTCAATTATAGGTTGTTACGCCGGAAACATTCCCTGCGTAAACTCTCTTTAACCGATTGTTAACCGTCTGACAAAGACGTATGCGCGATTGTCGCTGACAATTTGAATCCGGAAAAGGCCCGCACATGACCGAGCGCCGAACGCTTTATCCTTCGCTTCAGCCCTATCACAGCGGTCGCCTGCGCGTGTCCGGCCTGCATGAGATCTATTACGAGCAATGCGGAAATCCGGTCGGTGAGCCGGCCGTGGTGCTCCATGGCGGACCGGGAGGTGGAATTTCGCCCTTTCTCCGCCAGCTGCATGACCCGGCACACTACCGGATCGTGCTCTTCGACCAGCGCGGCTGCGGGCAGTCGACGCCCCATGCCGAACTCGCCGAGAACACGACCTGGGATCTCGTCGCCGACATGGAGCGCCTGCGCGAGCACCTCGGCATCGACCGCTGGCAGGTGGTGGGCGGCTCCTGGGGATCGACGCTGGCGCTGGCCTATGGCGAAACCCATCCCGATAGGGTCACCTCACTCATCTTGCGCGGCATCTTCACCCTTCGCCGGAGCGAGCTGCTCTGGTTCTACCAGTGTGGTGCCGACGCGCTCTACCCTGATGCCTGGGAAGGATTTCTCGCGCCGATCCCGGCCGACGAGCGCCACGACCTGATTTCTGCCTACTATCGCCGCCTCACCGGCGAAGACCCCGCCATCCAGATCGCTTGCGCCCGGGCGTGGAGCCGATGGGAAGGCGCTACCCTGTCGCTGCTGCCCGACGAGAACCGGGTGTCCGAGTTTGGCGCCGACCGTTTCGCGCTGGCTTTCGCCAGAATCGAATGCCATTACTTCCGCAATGCGGGGTTCTTCCAGACCGATGATCAGCTCCTGGCCAATGCCGGTAAACTCAAGGCCATTCCAGGCGTCATCATCCACGGCCGTTATGACGTGGTGACGCCCATGGTGACCGCCTGGGATCTTCACAGGGCCTGGCCAGAAGCCGACTTCCAGATCATTCCCGACGCCGGGCACACTGCAACCGAACCCGGGATTACCGATGCCATTGTCCGGGCAACCGAGAAACTAGCCATGCGATAGATGCATGACTGTCAGAATTCAGCTGGCGCCGAAAGCTACAATTATTTCACAATCGGCAATCATAGGAAGGTCAATCGAAACCCCTGCAAACTCTTCGAGGCAACCATGATCCTGTTCAACGCGTTCCGCGATTTCGCCGATGGGCTGAGCCGTGGCGTTTCGCTGTTCTTCACCCAGCGCCACGACCATGTCGAACGCTCCCTGATGCCGGGCCGCATTCACCCCCGTCACCACTGAGCCGGCAGATTTTCACTGCGCTTTGGCCGCCCGGCCGCAAGACCCGGGCGGCCTTTTTGTTGCGCCGCTGCGATCGGTGGACCTGTCTCGAAATTGCCGCAGTCCGCCCGCGATGCGGCCATGATCGGAGATCAATTTGCCTCTCGATCCAGCGGGGGATCGGCCAATACAGCGAGAGATGCACAGGCATCCGCGCGCAGGGGCTAACCTCTCTCTGACGATGAAAATTGCTCCTTGCGGCTCCTGTCGCCGTCCCGAGCCGTAAGGGTCAAGGGCCCGTCCCCACCTGTTGGAGGGGACGGGCCACTTGTTTCTGCTTGCCGCGATACGAACCGGCGCGGAGTCTGCGAATCAGGGTAAACTTGCGCAATGCAGCTTGATCAGATCGTGGTTCAAATCGGCCAGACTCCAATAACCGCTGGCGAGCTTGCCGTGGCCGGTGGTGGCGCGGCACTGGTGCTCTTGCTGATCACCGCAATCCTCGCGTGGAAGTCCCGGTCAGGCAGCAGCCGCGAGGCCATCGAGGCCATGCGCCGCACGGCGGAACTGGAATACCGGCTGGCGGAACTTTCCGGAACGCTGCGCGGCTTCGCCGAACAGGCCCAGGGCAATCACCTGCACCTGGCCCGGACTCTCGACGAGCGCCTAGACCAGGTTTCGCACCGGCTCGGCGTGAGCCTGCAAGACCAGGCGGACCGTACCGGCCAATCCCTGTCGCAGCTCAACGAGAGGCTTGCCGTCATTGATACCGCGCAGAAGCGGATCGCCGACCTGTCCGGCGAAATGCTGACGCTTCGCGACATTCTCTCCAACAAGCAGGCGCGCGGGGCCTATGGCCAGGGACGCATGGAGGCCATCGTCCGCGACGGTCTCCATTCCAGCGCCTATACCTTCCAGGCCACCCTCAGCAACAATACCCGACCCGATTGCCTGATCCGTCTGCCCGACTCCGAGCTGACCCTGGTCATCGATGCCAAGTTCCCGCTTGAGGCGTTCAATGCCCTGAAGATGGCAAGGGGCGACTCCGACGTGAAAGCGGCAGAAGCCCAATTGCGCGGTGACGTGCTCAAGCACGTGAAGGATATATCGAGCAAATATCTCATCCGCGGCGAGACCCATGAATCGGCCATCATGTTCGTGCCATCGGAGGCCGTCTACGCCGAACTCTACGAACGTTTCGAGGATGTGATCCAGAAGGCCCACCGGGCCCGTGTCATCATCGCCTCGCCCAATATCCTGATGCTGCTGATCCAGACCATGCAGGCGATCTTCAAGGATGCGCGCATGCGCGAGCAGGCCGGCCTGATTCAGGTCGAGGTTTCGCGGATGCTGGAAGATGTCAGCCGGCTCAAGGAAAGGGTGGCCGACCTGCAGCGCCATTTCGGCATGGCTTCTGCCGATCTGGAGAAGCTGGGAGTCTCGGCCGACAAGGTGATGAAGCGCGGTCTTCGCATCGAAAGCCTGGACTTGACAGAACAACCGGCAGTTGCCGAAGCTCCCAAGCCACGGCTTGTCGAGCGGCGTTGACGATGGCCATCAAATTGACCAACAGCGGCCCCACCTTGGCGACACCTGGGGCGCAATCATCTGGAGCGTGGGAATGAAAAACATGCGTCGTGTGGGCTTGGCGTTGGCCACCATTTGGGCTCTGTCGGGCGCCGCCGAGGCGGCCCAATGTGGCAATTCCGCCGATGGCTTTGGCGGATTCGTCAAGGCGTTCAAAAAGGAAGCGGCCGCAGCCGGCATCGGGAAGCGGGGTATCTCGGCCTTGGACGACGTGTCCTACGACCCGGCCATCATCAAGAAGGACCGCGCCCAGAGCGTCTTCTCGCAGAGCTTCCTGGAATTCCAGGCACGCATGGTCACCGACTATCGCATCAAGCAGGGTGGCGTGTTGCTGAAGAAGCACAAGGGAATCTTTGACCGGGTCCAGGCCGAATATGGCGTGCCGGGCCCCGTGCTGATCGCATTCTGGGCCTTGGAGACCGACTTTGGCGGTTACATGGGCGACTTCGACACCATCCGCTCTCTTGCCACCCTGGCCTGGGATTGCCGTCGTCCCGAGAAATTCCGCGAACAGCTGCTCGGCGCCCTCAGCCTCTACGACAAGGGCGACCTCGATCGCGAGGACATGCGTGGCGCCTGGGCCGGGGAAATTGGCCACACCCAGTTCCTGCCCAAGGAATATGACGAGACAGCTGTGGATTTCGATGGTGACGGCCACCGCAACTTAAAGCGCAGCATCGCCGACGCCATGGCCTCTTCCGCTGCACTGCTGGTGAAGCACGGCTGGCAGGCCAACCAGCCATGGCTTCAGGAAGTTCGCGTGCCGGATGACATGCCATGGGACCAGGCCGACATCGCCATCCAGCATCCGCGAAGCCAGTGGGTCAAATGGGGCGTCAAGGCTGCCAATGGCAAGCTGAAGTCAGACAAGTTTCCGGCTTCGCTGCTGCTGCCGATGGGCAAGGATGGCCCGGCCTTTCTCGCTTATGAGAATTTCACCACCGCTTACCTATTGTGGAACGAGTCGCTGATCTATTCGACGACGGCGGCCTATCTCGCCACCCGGATTGCCGGCGCACCGAAAGTGGGCCAGGGCCACGGCAACGTCGAATCCCTGAGCTTCAAGGAAATCTTTGAGATGCAGACTATCCTTTCTAAGCTCGGCTATGACGTGGGCGAAGTTGACGGCAAAATCGGCAGGGGAACCCGGGCCGCTGTCAAGGCAGTGCAGCTGAAGCTCGGCTGGCCCGCCGATTCCTATCCGACCAAGGCCTTTCTCGCCCGTTTGCGCAAGGGCTGATCACTCGTGGCGTAACGCCTCGATCGGGTCGAGGCGCGCCGCACGCCGGGCCGGAAAGAACCCGAAGACCACCCCGATCAGGGCCGATACGGCAAAGGCCGCGGCGGCCACAGTGGCGTCAGGGACGAAGGGAACATTCATGGCGAAGGCGGCGGCGGCGGCCAGTCCCAGGCCGAGCAGGATACCGATGACACCGCCGAACAGGGAAAGGACGATCGATTCGACCAGGAATTGGGTCAGGACCTGGCGTTCCAGTGCACCGATGGCCAGTCGGATACCGATTTCCCGGGTACGCTCGGTTACCGAGACCAGCATGATGTTC
>JAGRLX010000038.1:6115-13466 GCA_020441605.1 Alphaproteobacteria bacterium | reverse complement strand
TCGATCGCCACGCCCGCCATGCCCACGTCGCCCGTGACCCGCGGGTGGTCCGAGTCGTATCCACGGTGGGTCGCCAGGTCGAAGGCGATCGACAGCCCCATTTGTCCGGCCGCCAGATTCCTGCGGTAGAAGGCATTGGAATCCTCAGCCGTCGAAAACCCGGCATATTGCCGGATCGTCCACGGCTGCGTGGTGTACATCGTGGGATAGGGGCCACGCAGGAATGGCGCGATACCGGGCCAGGTATCCAGGAAGTCAATGCCCTTGAGGTCCTCTGGCCAGTAGGAGCATTTGACCTGAAGATCCTCCGGGGTGGTCCAGGCCTTGCCGCCGCAGCCATTGATGGCAGATGCCGCAAAATCGATATCTGAAAAGTTCGGTATCCGCGCCATCAGACCGTCTCCACTTCGGCAGGGTATTCGGTCTTCAGCCGATAGACACTTGTGCCGACGACGGGCTCGCCGACGCGGCATGATGAATCTGGTGATGGCCAGCGGCCGGATTCCGCGTCCTGAAAGACACGCCAGGCGCGTTGACACAGCATCTCCGTGAGGGTTTCGACGTAACCCGAGCCCGAGGCCGGATCGGCGACGCGCCACAAGTTCGATTCCTCCATGAGGACGGTCTGCACATTGCGTGCGACTCGACGCGCGAGACGGTTGGGAAGCCCCTGGGTGATCGAGAACGGAAGGACGCAGATCGATTCCGCTCCACCGAGGCCGGAGCCGAAGACGGCGGCCGTCGCCCGCAGGATGTTGGTGTGGGGATCGAGCGATGCCATCATTTTCCAGCTCGTCTCGCCATGCAGTCGCAGCGATTGTTCGGGCAGACCCACCACGTCAAGGACCCGCGCCCAGAGCAGCCGCATGGCCCTGAACTTTGCAATGGTCGCGAACATGTCCTGGGTCGCGGTGAGCGTGACGCCAACGGCGCGCACCAGCAGAACATCGTTCAACTGCTCGAGAGACCGGAGAAAGCTCACTGCCTCCGCCAGGACCGCCCCCAGCTCCTCGGCATCAGTTGCGCCACGCTCGTGCCACGGGCGGCCGTCGGCTTCCATCAGCGTGGCGGTGAATCCCCGTCGCGAAAGGGCCTGTGCCGCGCTGGGATCCTTGAGCCCAAAGGAGACGTTCATCCGCTCAGGATCAAGCGGCAACCGCGAAATCAGGTCAGCCAGGGCCAGTCCGCCGTTGCCCTCGACGCGCAATGCCGTCGCATGGAGCGGCACACCTTGGAGTACTCTCGCCAGACTGGCCACGTCGAGCCCGCACCCACGAGCTTCCTGACAACCCTTGATCACCAGGTTCAGGCCGGTGGCGCCATTCGCCAGATCGTCAAGCGCCTGCGCGTTCGCGCTGTGCGGTTCGGGGTGATCGGTTCTTTGAAACAGTGTCCAGGGCTGCTGCGCTTCGCGGGCGGCTCTTGGTCCGTCGACAGTCGAATAGATTGGCGCCAGGCGAAAGCCATCCGGCGTTTCCGTCATCAACCTTTCATCGAAGGCCGCACCCTTGAGCACGGCCTCCACCCGCTTCATCCAGTCGTCGCGCCGCATAGCCGGAAAGTCCGCGGCAAAAGATAGCTCAGTCATGGCCACCCGCTCATATTGCACGGCACAAACCATAGCCAAGGCTATGCTGCTCTGCAAACCACACTTGGTCTAATCTGCAGTATTGGCGGAGACGCGGGTTCCGTCAGCAACCAGGTCGCTGGGGTGCAAGATTACCTGCTCGTCAACGGACAGACCCGACTGGATCTCGGCCAGGTCTGAGTTTCGCTCTCCGAGGGTGACGAGACGAAGATGGGCCCGCGAGTCGGCAATCACATAAACGGCCCAATCAGCGCCGACGCGGAACAGCGCACCGATTGGAACGGTCACCAGATTGTCGCCACGCCACAATTCGATCCGCACGACGACCCGAAAGCCATGGCCGAGCTTTTCCCATCGTTTGGGGTCGCCATCCAAGTTGAGCACGACGTTGACCCGTTGCTCCTCGATGCCAAGCGCTGAGACCTTGGTGGTCGCCGATGGTTCGACACGCAGAACACGGGCAGCGAGCGGCGGACCGCCCCATCCGATGACGCTGGCGGCCGCGCCCTGAACGATGCGAACTGCATCACGTGACAAGATGTCCGCGACGATCTCGATGTCGGCTGGATCACCGATCTCGACCAGTGGCATGCCCGCTTGCACGACCTGCTCGCTTTCCGTCAGAACTCGCAGCACACGGCCCGAAACAGGAGCCAGGACCTCGGCGCAGCATTCCCCGTCACTTCCGGTGTCCCGGCCTTGAACCAGTGCCGCCTCGGCGCTTTCCAAC
This sequence comes from Alphaproteobacteria bacterium, assembly GCA_020441605.1. The sequence continues at coordinate 11,148 of JAGRLX010000038.1, read as the reverse complement.
TCGCGTTGGCGCACCATGTGCGCCGCCTTGGCGCTCTCGACGGCGGCCGAAGCGGTCTCCGCATCGAGTTTGGCTTTCTCGAAGGCGCGCTCCGAAATCGTTCCACGCCGCACCAGCGCGGTTGCACGTTGCAGTTCACCTTGCAGGAATCTGAGTTGGGCCTCGGCCTGGCGAAGTTCCGCCGATGCAAGATCGACGGCAGCACGGGCCGCGGCCACCGCTGCCTCTGCGACCCGTCTCGATCTTGCATCGAGAAGCGCCGGTGCGACCGGACGGATCGTCGCCACCACGGTTTCCTGCGCGATGACCTGGTCGCCTGCCTCAAGGCCCAGGCGCTGCATCTGGCCCGAAATCGGCGCCGACACGGTGAAGACGTTGCGGATCCGCGTCTTGCCCTCATCTTCTGCGAAGATCTCGATGCTATGACGCCCGATCGTGGCGACATCGACGGCGACCGGCCGTGGCCAGAGGGCCCATGCGGCGGCACTGATGACTGCTATGATTACAAGCCCAATGAGCAGGCGGCGAAACATTCTCACTCCCTCGTCTTCAGCACTTCTATCATGTCGAGCCTGTCGATTCGTCTACGGACGACGAATGCAGACACTGCCGCCGCCGCCAGAACAATGAGACTGGCATAGGCATAGACACTGCGATTGACAATCAAGGGTACCCGGTAGAGTTCCGTGGTGAAGCCGTTCACCATGGCCCAGGCAAAGCCATAGCCGATCAGCCATCCCATAGGCTGCGCAATCAGCACGACCACGGCCAGTTCGCCGAGCAACAGCCCCGAGACTTCGTGGCGGGTGAAACCGAGAACCCGGAGACTCGCCATTTCGCGGCCTTGTTCAGACAGTGAAATCCGCGCAAGATTATAAATGACGCCGAATGCAATAATTGCCGCCAGACTGGCATAGACGGTGATCATGATGGTGATGTTCTGGGCTAGCGTATCGCGGAACCTTTGCAGGGCGGCGCGTTGAATCGCTACAAAACTCGTCACCGGAGTCTGTTTAATCGCGGCGAAGAACTGCCCTTCCAATTGTTCATCGAATGCGAGATGGACGCCAGAAATCAGACTTCCTTCGCCAAGCATCCGGTTCATGGCATCAATCTGCATTGCTGCCGTAAGTCCGATGTAGCCGGTTATGATGGCCGAGACTGGCTCGGTGACCAGACGGCGATCACCCTCGAGCACCTCGACCTCGATCAGGTCGCCGCGTTTCGCGCCCAGAATATCGGCGAGCGTGGAGGAGAGAACGATACCGTGATCGGGCAGAACGACGGGCACCAGGTTGTCATCAAGTACACGGGAGAGGTCCGCTGACTCCGGCCGGCCCGTCAAGGCAACACGACGCTCGATATGACCCTTCTTCAACTTGACGCTGATTGCGCGATAGGGTTCGGCGCGCAGCACGCCAGGCAACCGGCTCGCGGCAAAGAGTGCCGACAGTGGCCGCTTTTCTGCGAAGCTGATCGTCGCACTCTGCCGGTCGCTGCGATGGAAGGTGATGTCGATCATGTGGTCAATGGACCCAAACGACCACAGCGAGCCGACCAGCACGGCAACGGCGAGGGCCACGCCAAGTACGCCGCTCGCCGTGCGCCAGGGCCAGTGAAGCAGATGGCGCATGACGATGACGCTGGACTGCCGCACCCATTGCGACAAGTCCACGACATCCCGCAGTACCTTGCTGTACCGGGGTGGGGCAGGAGGCGCCATGGCCGCGGCTGGCGGAAGCCAGGCGACATCGGTCGCGGCCTTGACGGCACCAGCGACAGCCGCACCGAGCGTGATCGCTGATGCAATGATGTAGACTGACGGATTCCGACTGAAGACCAGGAAAGGGAAGCTGAAAAACTTAGCATACAGGCGGGTCAGTCCCGTTCCAAGCGATGCACCGGCGAAAAAGCCTATCGCGATGCCGATCAAGGCGATCAAAGAGACGAACTGGATGTAGTGCAGGGCGATTGTCCAGGATGAATATCCCATTGCCTTCAGCAGGCCGATCTGCTCGCGTTCAAGCGCGATCAGGCGTGACAGGGTCATATTGACGAGAAACGCTGCCACAAGAAGAAAGATGGGTGGCAGTATACGGCTCATGGAGCGCAGTTGCAGCAGCTCGGCATCGAGGAATGCATGCGAGGTCTGGTCCTTGCGGCCATAGGCTCCGAGGCCTCCATAATCCGTCAATATCGCATCAAGCCGCTCTATGACGGCCGATTCGGAAGCATTCGGCAGCAGTCGAATAGTCACGCTGGAGAACGCGCCTTGCAGATCATAGGCTGCTGCCAGGGCGCGTTCCGGCATCCACAGGACACCGAACCGGCGATCGTCGGGCATCAGGTCACCAGGCCCCAGTGCGTAGATGAACTCTGGAGAAAGGGCCGTGCCAACCACCTGGACAGCGCGCATCCTTCCATTGATCAGAACACGGACGGTCGATCCGATCTGAAATCCGTGGGCCTTGGCAAATCCCTCACTGACCACAGCCTCCGTGCTTGCTTCGGCATCGGGAATGCGCCCGCTGCGCAAATGTATTCGGTTCAGGTCCTGCCCACGATAGGCGGGCAGCGACACCAGCATGACCGATGCCGGTTCCACCATGCCTTCAACATCGGCAAGGGCAATCTTCAAGATTCTGGTTTCGACGGAGGCCACGCCCTTGATCGCCCCAATGTCGCTGGCCAGCGTGTTGGGCGCCCGGGTTACATTGGCAAAGATGTCAGCGAAACGATTTGATTCATAATAGCTTGCCCGGGTCGTCGAGAGGGAATCATAGGCACCCACCCCAAGGATCAAGGTTGCCACACCGGCTGCCATGACCAGCGCGATTGCCAGGGCTTGGGCCCATAGACGCCGCAGATCCCGGAGGAGCTTGATGTGGAGGGCTCGCATTCTGCTACCAGCTCACCTCCGACGCCGCCTTGCGCACGGTGTTGCGGTGTTCGGATGCAATGTTGCCATCGGCGAAGTTCACCACCCGGTCGGCAATGTCCTGGATCGCCACATTATGCGTGATAACCAGGGTCGTGGCCCCGATCTCCAGATTGACTTTTGTCAGCGCATCGAGAACGAGCGTGCCCGTCTTGGAATCGAGGGCCCCGGTGGGTTCGTCGCACAGCAGTATCGCGGGCCGCTTGGCGATGGCCCTGGCGATTGCCACCCTCTGCTGTTCGCCACCGGAAAGCTGGGCGGGGAAATGCTCCATGCGGTCCTTGAGCCCGACCAGATCGAGCGCCTCTTCGGGCTTCATCGGATTCCGGGAGATCTCGGTCACTAGCTTGACGTTCTCGCGCGCCGTGAGACTGGGCACGAGATTGTAGAATTGAAAGATGAAGCCGACATGGTCTCGGCGATAACGGGTGAGGCCGGTCTCGTCGAGCGCCGTCAACTGATGATCTTCGAACCACACTTCCCCGGATGTCGCCCTGTCGAGGCCGCCGATGATGTTGAGGAAGGTGGACTTGCCTGAGCCCGACGGCCCCAGAATGACGATGAACTCGCCGCGATAGGCGTCAAAGTCCACGCCGCGCAGCGCATGGACCTGGACATCTCCGGTTTGGTAGATCTTGCAGAGGTTGCGGACGCGGAAGGTGGACTGGGGAGTTGTGTTGGTTGCTCGGGGGTCGGTCGTCATCCGCTTGTCTTCACTCACACATGGCGATGCCGGGGCTTGCTGACCAATCATCACACATAGCCGCTGATCCCTGGTATGGACCCTGCCACCTGCTTGACCAGATCGGGACCGGCTTTCTCCTTTGCGTAGGCGAGAGTGATGGTTCCAAGTTGCTTGATCTGATCCATCGACAATCCGGCGGCTGTGAGTTTCGAGACAGCTGCCAGCGGACCGCCCATCATGCCGCCTGCCAGCATGCCGAGGAGTCCTGTCTTGCTGGCGCCGTCGCTCCCTTGAGCGATGGCCAATTCTGCGGCCCCCGGCAATTTGTCGAACAGTTCGGCAACTTTCGTCTGATCTCCTTGCGTCTTGACGAGATTGAGCATGATACCGAGCGCTTTCTCAGCCTTGGCTGCATCGAGTCCCGTTCCTGCCGAAATTCTCGCAATCAACTCTTCCATCTTCTCTATCCGCTGAGTATTTTGATTAGTCATCTGATCTATAGCAGATTGGCCATCTTCAAGGATGGGCTTTTTCCGGGGGTTCCGATCATGTCCGATACGGCAATTTTTCTTGGCAACGGCGGGAAGCGAGAGGAACTCTTGCTGCAGATGGCCAATAGGCACGGCCTGGTCACTGGTGCAACGGGCACCGGCAAGACCGTCACGCTGCAAATCATGGCAGAGGGATTTTGCGCGGCGGGCGTTCCGGTCTTCGCAGCGGACGTGAAAGGCGATCTTTCCGGCATCAGCATGGAGGGCGAGCCGAAGGACTTCCTGATCGAAAGAGCCAAGAAGATCGGCTTCGATGATTACGGCTTCGAAGCGACACCGACGATCTTCTGGGATCTTTTCGGTGAGCAGGGCCATCCAATTCGCACCACGATTACCGAAATGGGCCCGCTGCTGCTTTCACGCTTCATGGGACTTTCGGATGCCCAGGAAGGCGCCTTGAACATTGCCTTTCGCATTGCCGACCAGGAGGGGCTTGCGCTGCTCGATCTCAAGGATCTCCGGGCTCTCCTGAAGGAGCTTGGTGAACGTGGCAAGGAAATCACCACCGAGTACGGCAATGTCAATGCCCAGACAATAGGTGCCATCCAGCGCCGCCTGGTGGTTCTGGAGGAACAGGGCGGCGACAAGTTCTTCGGAGAGCCGGCGGTTGACATTCGCGACCTGATGCGAACCACACGCGATGGCCGTGGTTACATGAACATTCTCGCGGCCGACAAGCTGATCAATTCGCCGCAGCTCTATGCCACCTTCCTGCTGTGGCTGATGTCGGAGCTCTTCGAGGAAATGCCGGAGGTTGGCGACCCAGAGCGTCCCCGCCTTGTATTCTTTTTCGATGAAGCCCATCTACTGTTCGCCGAAGCGCCGCCGGGACTGCTGCAGAAGATCGAGCAGACGGTGA
>JAGRLX010000038.1:0-6002 GCA_020441605.1 Alphaproteobacteria bacterium | reverse complement strand
CTATACGCCGCGCGAGCAGAAGGCCGTGCAGACAGCGGCGAGTACATTCCGTCCCAATCCCGCCTTTAAGACGGACGAGGTGATCACCCAGTTGGGCAAAGGCGAGGCGCTGGTATCGGTGCTCGACGAAAAGGGTGTGCCAAGCATGGTGGAACGCACGCTGATTCGGCCACCGTCGGGCCGCATGGGGCCGATCTCGCCGGAAGAACGCGACAGGCTGGTCAAGAATTCTCCGCTCTATGGTCAGTATGAACAGTCGGTTGATCGCGAGTCGGCTTACGAACGGCTGCAGAAGATTTCCGCCGAGCGGGCCGCCGCAGCCGAGCAGGAGCGCCAGGCGATCGAAGCCGCCAAGGCGGAACGGGCCGCTGCCCGCGCCGCGCCGCGGCAACGTGAAACGGCCACCGAGCGCTTCGTCAAGAATGTGGCAGGAAGCCTTGGGACGACGGTGGCACGTTCGATTGGCACCGCTCTTGTGCGTGGGATTCTTGGCGGTCTGACCCGCCGTTGACGGACGGGCTGCTGCGACGGAGCGGTTGGGCATCGGCCGATTGGTCTGGATCGCCTATTGGCCCGCAAGCTGCTCGTCGAGTTGAATCTGGCGCGCCGATCGGCTCGCATTCGGTTTCACTTGCGCGCCCGTTGCAGCTAGATGATTTCATCCTCATCGAAGAGGGCATCGGCTGCGCCCGGCTTGCCCTTGGCCTTAGTTCCCGCTTTGGGCTTGAACCTGGCAATGTGAAAAAGAGCGTCGCCCCTGTTGACCAGTGGTAAGTTGGTGCGCCCGATGATCACCCCGGGGTCGTCGGAGACAATTGGCACCGATTGGGCGCCAAGTGGATCGGCAACCACGCCGATGACCTCTTTCGGACCGACATGATCGCCCGTGCGGCGCACGGTGTGGAGAATGCCGCCCTCCGGCGCGCGCACCCATGTGCTGGCCGTCGATATGACCGGCGACAGGTGTGGAGGTTGAGGCGGCGCCTCATCGATCATGCCGACGGCTTCCATCACCCGGAGACAGCCCTTGACGCCGGTATCGATGGCCTGTTCGTCGAAGCGCAAGGCCTCGCCTCCTTCGTAGAGGAGTACCTTCACGCCAGCATCGCCCGCCGACAGGCGCAGCGATTTCTCCCGCAGCTTGGAGACCAGAATGACGGGCGGTGCAAAGGCGGTGGCCAGCCCCAGGAGTTCCGGGTCGTCCGGCGCGATTCGAACCTGGGGAAAATTCGTGCGGTGCAAGGCCGCGGTATGGAGGTCTATTCCGAACCTGCAGCGGAGCACCACTTCGCGGAAGAACAGGTCTGCGAGCAGGCTCGCGAGCGACCCCCGGTCCGAGCCTGGAAAGGAGCGATTGAGATCGCGACGGTCTGGCAAGTAGCGCGTATGGTTCAGAAAGCCAAAGCTGTTGACGATCGGAACCGCGATCAGCGTGCCCGCAAGTGTTGTGAGCGACGGATGGACCAGTATGCGCCGGATGATCTCGACGCCCTGGATTTCATCACCATGCACACAGCCGGAGATGAAGAAGACTGGCCCGGACCTTTCGCCATGCAGGACATGCACGGGTATTGTCATAGGCGTGTGATTGGACAGGGCGCTTACGGGAAGGTGAATGGTGCGGCGCTCGCCGGGTTCTATGGTCTCCCCGCCGATGAGGAAAGAAGTCATCCCTTGCCCTTCGTGCGGGTCTTGCCCGGCTTTGCGTTCTTCTCGAGAAAGACGATGATCGACGCGGCGATGTCGGTCTCGGTGGTTTTTTCTATTCCTTCCAGACCGGGAGACGAGTTGACCTCCAGTACCAATGGGCCGCGATTAGAGCGGATCATGTCGACGCCGGCAACGTTCAGACCCATCGCCTTGGCGGCCTTGAGCGCTGTTGCCCTTTCGGCGGGCGTCAATGTTGCCTCGCGCGCCGTTCCGCCCCGATGCAGATTTGAGCGGAAGTCGCCCTCGGTTCCCTTCCGCTCCATGGTGGCAATGACCCTACGGCCGACGACAAAGGCTCGAATGTCGGTGCCTTCTGCCTCCTTGATGAACTCTTGAGCCAAGATGGCTATGTCGGCCCCGTGAAAGGCGTCGATCACCGAACGCGCTGATTTTGGTGTTTCGCTGAGGACGACACCGATCCCCTGGGTGCCCTCGAGCAGCTTGATGACCACCGGGGCACCGCCTACGATGTCGAGCACGTCGTTTGTTCGGCTTGTGTCGTTGGCAAAGGCAGTGACGGGCATGCCGACACCGTCGCGCGCGAGAATCTGCAATGACCGGAGCTTGTCGCGCGATCGCCCGATCGCCACCGATTCATTGAGCGGGTAGACCCCCATCATCTCGAATTGGCGTAAGACCGCGAGGCCATAATATGTGTGGGACGCTGCGATCCTGGGGATGACGGTATCGAACCCGGTCAGCTTCTCGCCCATGTAGCGTAGTTCCGGCTTCTTGGACGTGATGTTCATGTAACATTTGAGATAGTCGATGGGGACGATGTCATGGCCGCGCGCCTTGGCCGTCTCCATGAGGCGCTGATGCGAGTAAAGCTTCGGATTTCGGGTCAGAAGTGCGATTTTCATGGCACGGGGCGCTTCTTGGGTGAGAGAAGATAGGACTTGCCGGCATCGACCAGATAGCGGCCGGTGATGCTGGCCCGGCCCAGAAGCATCGGAACCCCCATGTCGGATCGGTCGGTGAGGGTCATGTCGATCACGTAGCGGTCCAAGCCGATCTTGATTTCGGTTTCAACCACGGCCCGCACCTGGCTATGCCCGCTGGTACTCTTGACCCGCTTCTGGCCCTTCAGCGGCAGCCGGCAGTGATAATGACGGTTGTTGACCGGAACGATGAAGTCGACCTGGTAGTTCCGGATCCGGATATCCGTCGCATGCAGGGCTGCGGTCCGGGCGCCGGTGTCGACCTTGGCAACGATCAGCCCGACGCCGAGCGCGGGCAAACTCACCCTTTCCCGCCAGCCGATGACCGGAACAGCAGTTCTTTCTTTGGGTTTCAGCCGCGGCATGGAATGACTCTATCCCAGCCAGGGCATGGACCGGAAGGCCTATCCTTCGATCCGCACGGTCTCGGCGATTTCGATGCCGAAACCGGACAAGCCGACATAGTGCCGCTGGCTCGAGGAGATCAACCGGATGGAAGTGATATTGAGATCGCGAAGGATCTGCGCGCCGAGACCGACATCACGCCACGTCTGGGCACGTTGCGCGGAACTTCCGGATTTCTCGGACGCCAATTGCCCAGCCGGCACACCGGCCGTTCCTTCCTGCAGATAGACGAGGACGCCTCGCCCCTCGCACTTGAAGATGTCAAAGACCGCAGTGAGCGTTTGGCGGTTGCCGAAGACGTCATCGAGCACGTTCTCACGGTGGAGCCGAACGGGAACGTCTTTTCCGTCCGTCACGTCTCCGAAGACCAGCGCCAGTTGCTCCACTTCGTCAAAAGGTGTGACATAGGCATAGCCCTGCGCAGGCCCGATCACCGTCTGCACCTCGAACCGCGACTTCTGCTCGACAAGCCGTTCCCGGCGCTGCCGGTAAGCGATAAGATCCGCCACCGAAATGATCTTGTAGCCGTGCTCCCGGGCAAAGGCGAGAACCTGCGGTCCGCGCTTGACCGTGCCATCGTCGTTCACCAGTTCGCAGATGACGCCGGCAGGATGCAAGCCGGCAAGCCTGACCAGGTCTACCGCCGCCTCGGTATGGCCCGAGCGCATCAATACACCGCCAGACTTGGCCACCAGCGGGAACATGTGGCCAGGCCGCACGAAGTCATCCGCGACCACGTTGCGATTGGCGAGCGCATGGGCCGTTGCCGCCCGCTCCTTGGCAGAAATGCCGGTGTTCAGCCCTTCCTTGTAGTCGATCGAGACTGTGAAGGCGGTGCCCATCGGCGCATCGTTGAGGGCGACCATGGGGTCGAGTTTCAGACGCTTGGCATCCTCCGCGGTAATCGGCAGGCACACGATGCCGGTACCATGACGCACCATGATGGCCATCTGTTCAGGAGTGATCTTGCTGGCCGCGGCAATCAGGTCGCCCTCGTTTTCGCGATCGTCATCGTCGACAACGACCACCATCTCGCCATTGGCGATGGCCTTGACTGCCTCTTCCACGCTGTCGAGCTTCTCTGCGTCCGTCATGTCCAACACTCCAAATTCTTCAGGCCTGACCCTGTTTCCGGTGGCGGCGGCAATCTTCATCGCCAGTTCAAGCGACGGGAGTGCCCCTTTGACAAGCTGAGATATCCGGCCCTGGGTGACGCCGATGCGGCGAGCCAGCTCCGATTGCGATGTACGACTATTATTGAGCCACTCAGCCAATTTCATGAAGACTTATTAGCACTGCTAATAAACCTTGGGAAGATCAGCCACCCAACGTTCTGTGCAGGGCGGCAATCCAGTTTTCATGTGTGATCTTGGCAATGACTGCCTCGCCATACCCGGCGCGCCGCATTGCTTCGAGAAGCGCCGGAAGTCCCGTCACATCATTGATCTGAGTGGGAATTTTCGCGCCATCAAAGTCCGATCCAAAGCCAACGTGGTCCTCGCCCGCGTGCCGGATCAGGTGATCCAGATGGCGAAGCGGTGCGTCCAGGCCTTCTTCGCTGGCCCAACGGCCGTCAGCGCGGAGGAAACCATTGGCGAAGTTGAGACCGACCATGCCGCCGGACTGACCAATGGCCCGGAGTTGATCGTCCGTGAGGTTGCGCGATGAGGCGCACAGCGCATGAGCGTTGGAATGAGTGGCGATCAGGGGGGCGGAGCTGACTTCCGCCACATCCCAGAACCCCTTCTCGTTGAGGTGTGACAGGTCGATCAGGATGCCGCGTTCGTTGCAGCGGCGGATGAGCCGCTTCCCGGCCTCGGTCAATCCGGGCCCAATATCAGGAGAAGAAGGAAAGCGGAACGGAACCCCGTGACCGAAGATATTCGACCGGCTCCAAACCGGACCGATGGAGCGCAGACCGGCCGCGTGCAGCACATCCAACGCCCGGAGGTCAACATCTATCGCCTCAGCGCCCTCTATGTGAAGAATGGCGGCGATTTGGCCCGCGGCCATTGCCGATCTGACGTCCAGTGCCGAGCGGCACAGTTTTAGGTGGCCACGCGACAGCCCTTCGATGCGTAGGAGAAGAGCCGCCATCTCCATCGTCGCAGCTAGGGCCGATTGCTGATCAATAGGCCCGGTCGAGGGGGGATTGAGGTCGTCGTCATCGACCCAGTCGGGGTCGGACGGGCTCGGAGCAAAGATGGCGAAGAATCCTCCGGCAAAACCGCCCTTCACCATGCGCGGCAAGTCCAGATGGCCCAGTCCGTCACCATTGACGAAGGACTCGACCGGGTCGGCGCCCTTTTTCAGCCATAGGCGTAGCAGGACGTCGTTGTGTCCGTCGAAGACCGGGGCAGGCGTCGTCATGGGGGTCCTTCCATCAGATGCTAAAAAAAGGGGCGGCACCGCCACCCCTCTTCCAGAATTGATCCTATCGCCCGGCGTCAGGCCTTGGAATACATTTCCTCGACGTAGTCCCAATTGACCAGATTGTCGACAAAGGCTTCCAGATACTTGGGACGGAGATTCCGGTAATCGATGTAGTAGCTGTGCTCCCAGACGTCGCAACCGAGAATGGGCGAGGCGCCGTGCATGAGGGGGTTTTCGCCATTCGGCGTCTTCATGATGGTCAGCTTGCCATCCTTCACGGCGATCCAGCACCAGCCCGACCCGAACTGGGTGACACCCGCTTGGATGAAATCGGTGCGCATCTTGTCATAACCGCCGAGATCGCTGTCGATCGCTGCCGCGAGCTTGCCGGGGATCTTCTTGCCTCCACCGTTGGGCTTCATCCAAGACCAGAAGTGAATGTGATTATAATGCTGGCCCACGTTATTGACGAGGCCCGCGTTCTTTTCGGCGAAGGCCTTCTTGCAGATATCCTCGATCGAGGCCGACGCAAGCGGTGAATCCTTCAAAAGGTTGTTGCCGTTGGTCACATAG
>JAGRLX010000350.1 GCA_020441605.1 Alphaproteobacteria bacterium | reverse complement strand
GTGGCATTGAGCGCCAGCACCACCTCTTTGACCTGGCCCAGTCCGGCCCGGTCGACCAGCGCTGCAATGGCGAGATCTTCGGGCCGGACGCCTTCGATGGCTGAAAGCGTTCCACCCAGCACATGGTAGAGTCCGGACCAGGCCCCGGCGCGTTCCAGCGCCCAGAGATCGCCGACCTCCTCGACCACGCAGATCATCGACAGGTCGCGCCGCGGATCGCTGCACAGGGTGCAAGGGTCGACTGTGTCGGCATTGCCGCATTGCGAACACAGCGTCACCCGGTCACGGGCATCGGCCATGGCCGCCGCGAGGGGCGCCATCAGCTTGTCGCGGTTCTTGATCAGATGGAGCGCAGCCCGCCGGGCCGACCTTGGTCCGAGGCCCGGCAATTTGGCGAGCAGCTGGATCAGCCGCTCGATTTCAGGCCCCGTCGAGCGCTTGACCATCAGAACGGCAGCTTGAATCCTGGTGGCAGCGGCAGGCCGCCAGTCAGGTCCTTCATCTGATCGGCCATCATCGCCTCGGACTTGGCCTTGGCGTCGGCGTGGGCTGCGATCACCAGGTCCTCGAGGATTTCCTTTTCCTCGGCCTTGAGCAGCGAGGGATCGATCTCGACCGCCGTCATGCCGCCCTTGCCTGTCAGCGTCACCTTGACCATGCCACCGCCAGACTGCCCGACCACCGTCGCCTGCTCGAGCTTGGCCTGCATGTCCGCCATGCGGCTTTGCATGGCCTGGACCTGCTTCATCATCTCACCGAGATTCTTCATCTGTCTCACTCACTGCTTGTGAATCATTCATGTCCGGCACATCAGGCTCGCGCACATCGATGATGTCCGCCCCCGGGAACCGCTTCAGCACGGCCTGAACGTCTGGATGGTCCCGTGCCATGCGGAACAGGCTGTCCCGGGTCTCCCGCTTCTGCTGCAGGATCGGTTTCTCGCCACCGTCCTTGGCCACCATGACCATCCAGCGCAATCCGGTCTGGGCCTCGAGATTGCGCGCGATCTCGCCCGGCAGGCCGGGATGGGCACCCGGTTCGAGCGCCAGCTCGAATTGCCCGGCACGCACCCGGATGGGCCTCACGAAGCGCTCGAGGTCGGCCTTCAGCTTGATCAGCCGTCGTTCGGTGAGCAGTGCCAGGATATCCTGGAAACTGCTGAAGGCCCGGGTCTCGTCCGGAGCGGCTGGTGCCGGCTGCACCGCCAGCGCCCTCGCCGTCTGTCCCTCGGCTTGCGGCTCGCCGCCCCGCAGAAGGTCCCGCGCCGGTATTGGTGCCATGCGTTCGGCGCCGGGTGTCGACTGCTTCACCAGCCGGGCCAAATCTTCGCCGCTGGGCAGATCGGCAGCATGGGCCAGTCTGATCAGCACCATTTCCGCCGCCATCAGCGGATCGGCATGCAATTCGGTTTCGCGGATGCCCTTGAGCAGCATCGACCAGGCGCGCGTCAGGTGCGCCATGCCAATCCTGGCCGCATGATCCGCGCCACGGGTCTTTTCCGCCTCGGTGCGTGAGGAATCGGCCAACGCGCTGGCCTTCACCACCTTGAGTCGCGTTACCCAATGCACATAGTCGGCGAGTTCGTTCAGAATGGTGCGCGGATCGCCGCCGCCGTGATACTGGCTTTCGATCTCGCCGATCGCCGCGGCCATGTTGCCAGCCATCACCGCCTCGAACAGGTCGATGATCCGTGCGCGATCCATCAGGCCGAGCATGGCGGCGACATCGGCGGCCTTGACCTTGTCCCCGCCATAGGCAATGGCCTGGTCGAGCAGCGACAACCCGTCGCGCACCGAGCCTTCGGCGGCCCGGGCGATCATCGCCAGCGCGTCGGCCTCGGCTTCGACATCTTCCTTCGCTGCGATGGCGGCGTAATGCTGGGCCAGGAGTGACGCGTCGAGCCGCTTCAGGTCGAAGCGCTGGCAGCGCGACAGGATGGTAACCGGCACCTTGTTGATTTCGGTGGTGGCGAAGATGAACTTCACATGCGGCGGAGGCTCTTCCAGTGTCTTGAGCAGCGCGTTGAAGGCGCTCTTCGACAGCATGTGCACTTCGTCGATGATATAGACCTTGTAACGCGCCGAAACCGGCGCATAGCGCACGCTTTCAATGATCTCGCGCATGTTGTCGACGCCGGTATTCGAGGCCGCATCCATCTCGATCACGTCCATGTGGCGTGATTCGAGGATCGCCTCGCAATGCGACCCGAAGGCCGGCATGTCGATGGTCGGAGCGTCGCCATAGTTGAGCGCCCTGGCGATCAGCCGCGCCGTCGTGGTCTTGCCCACCCCGCGCACACCGGTCAGCATGAATCCCTGGGCGATGCGGCCCGAGGCGAAGGCATTGGTCAGGGTGCGCACCATGGCATCCTGGCCGATCAGGTCAGGAAAGGTCTGGGGACGATATTTACGGGCAAGAACGCGGTATCCCGAGGCGTTCGCGCCGCTTGAAGTCTCAACCATGGCGGGCTCTGGAATACCAATAGAGGTGGGAGGCTGGACGGGCAACCCGTTCCGGGCTCGTTGGGGCTGCTTCCT
>JAGRLX010000349.1 GCA_020441605.1 Alphaproteobacteria bacterium | reverse complement strand
CGAACGGCTTGAAGAAGAAAAGAAGGCTATCGCCGGGGACATCAAGGAAGTCTACGCCGAGGCCAAGGCCAATGGGTTTGATACCAAGATCCTGCGAAAGGTCATATCGCTGCGCAAGAAGGAAGCGGCTGAACGTGAAGAAGAGCAATCGATGCTCGACCTCTATCTCTCTGCGCTCGGCATGATTCCGGACCTCGGCGAGGAGGCGGCCTGATCATTATGCGCTTGCCGCAAGCGGGCGGCAAAATATGTGTTGGCTTGAACATGATTGAGGCGGCCGAAGCCGCCTCAATTGCGTTTCAGAGGGGAACAGCCGTCACGGCGTGATCAACTGCCCGACCTTGAGCTTGCGGGCCTTGAGGGCAGGAGCATCTTCCATCAGGCTGCCCTTGCCCTGGCGATTGACGACCAGCATGTCGCCTTTGCCGCTGGCGAGTTCAGGCATGGCCGCCACAGCCAAGCGGGGCAGGGCCGGAGCCGGTTCGGCAGCCTCGGCCTCGTCAACACCGGGGAGGAGTCCAGCCACCGTGTCGCCGAAGCGCTGGGGGGCGCCATCGACGCGCACCGCCTTATCGCTGTTGAAAATGACCTGGGTAGGCCACCAGAAAAGGTCGTCACCCGCAGCCGATGCCGTGAGGGTCCTGATCATGGGAACACCGGAAGCGGTACCATCGCGCAGCTCGGTTGCAAGGCTTCCCTTGGCCGCTGCATTCGACGTGGGCGCATCGGCCGACAGTTCGGCCATAGTCTCGGCGGAAATCACTACACCAATGCTGTCCGAGACCGGTGACGGCTTCTGCCGGGCCATCTGGTCCGGCGGCGGCGCGGAGGCCGGCTCGATCTTCATGTTGACCGCCGCCATCATCAGTACCTCGATGGGTTTCGGGCGCGGTTTCGGGACCGGATAGGCCTTGACGACGCCTTCCGGCGCTTCCCCGGCCGCTTCGGCCACCGGTTTGGCCTTGTCTCCAGACTTGCTCGCATCGCTGCTCAGCTGTGCCAGTTCGTCGTCATCTTCAGTATAGGCGGTCTCGAGCGGAATCTTTTGCTTCTTGGCCTTCGACTTCGACTTCAGTTCGGCCTGCTGGAAAGGTCCATCTGACGTCGGGAGCCCATCGTCGGCCGGTTCCGGCACGGCAATCATGCCTGCCTTGCCCCGGCGGGCACCGACGGTCTTCTTGTAGTCGCGCATGATGCGCGCCATTTGCGAAGAACTGATCGCTGGTCCCCAATGGCGGACGTTGCCAGAGTCGATATGGAGGAAGCCGGTGGGTCCGCCGCCGCTGCGATAATAGCCGACGCCGCCAACCTTACGCACGAGTGCGCTGTTGCGGATCTTCTCGGTGGGAATGTCCGGGAAATAGAGATCAATCGCGTGGCCAACCATGTGCTGGCTCTTGCGGGCCACGTTGCGGCCGATCTTCTTGAGAAATGCGTTGGTGCGTGGCGAACGATAACCGCAAACGATGTGAATAGGCCGCTTGGAGCCAAGGTCGGCATGGAGTTCCCACATGAGATCGATGGTCCGGGGGTCCATCTTGATCACTTCGTTGCGACGCCAGTCGCGCATCAGGTAGTTGATCTTCTTGATCGCCGACGGGATGTACTTCCCATCTTTCATGTAGGTGATGTTGAGGCTCTCGCGCGTGTGCACGTGATAGAGCGAGAGCGTACGGGTTTCACCGCCCGAATGGGCCGTAGCGCCAAATCCCGCCCATACGCCTGCGGCCATCACTGCCGCCACAGCCGTTGAGGCAAGGGCCTTTTTGCAACGCGAGATCAAATTGCGACGCTGTCCGTCTTCCCTGCAAACCAAACTCATACCCCACACACAACCGGTTTTCCGGTTCCTTCTGGTGCCCCGTCCAGGCTGCCAGCAGGCTTATTTCAGCCCGCTTACACTGAATCCGCATTTCGAACAATAATAAGGCAGCCTTGAGGCACCTTTCGAATTAAGATGAAGGATTATGTTTAACAACGCTTTAATCCAAGTCAAATTGGCCGCAAATGGCCCACCCGATGGTTAACGTCGGGCCAGCGTGATGGCCGAACGGGCATTATCCATCGCCTGATCTCGGCCGTAAATGTCGGCAAAATAGGTAATCTTTCCCGATTCATCCGGCCATGCAGTGAAGTAGGTCAAATGGACCGGAACCTTGGCGGCAAGCTTCACCGACTGGCTCTTGCGGCCGTCGACGTTCCTGTCGACCTCCTCTGCGTTCCACCCCAGCAACACAGACGCGAACTCGCGCGGGTTCTGGACCCGGACGCAGCCATGGCTGAAGGCACGCCGTTCGTTGTCGAACAGCTCCCGATTCGGCGTGTCGTGCATGTAGATGTCATGGCTGTTGGGGAACAGGAATTTCAGTTCGCCCAGGGCATTTGACCGCCCTGGCGGCTGCTGGATGCCGAATGGAACTTTGCTCCCGTAGCTCCACCAGTCGACGGCACTCGACCGTACGGTCTTGCCCCGGGCATCCACCACCTTGAAGCCGATACGGTCGAGATAGGACGGATCGCTGCGCAACTTGGGCAGGTATTCATTGGCGATGATCGACTGCGGCACCCCCCAAGATGGATTGAAAACCACGGTCTCGATTTCATCGTGGAAAGCGGCGGTCTGGGTCATGGGTCGGCCGACGATGACGCGGCTGCGCCAGATTTCCTGATCTCCATCCATCACTCTGACGCTGAAGGCCGGCTGGTTGACGAAGACATGACGCCGGCCGAGATCGCGCGGGAGCCAGCGCAGCCGTTCCATGTTGTCGATCAGCCGCGCCACGTCCTTAGTGTCGTCGTTGCCATTCAGGGCGCCAATGGTCTTGCGCCCGATCAACCCATCCGAGTCGAGGCCCGCCGAGGCCTGGAAAGCCTTGATGCGGGCCGACAGCTCGGCGTCGAGTACCAGCGGGTCATCCTCGATCACGTCAGGTGCGGGTGCGAAACCCCGGGCGGCAAGACGTGCCCGGATATCGGGCAGGCGGTCGTCGCTGTTGCCAACCTTGATGAGTTTGCCGTCCGGGATCGGCACCAGGGTCTCGCCTTCGCCGCGGGCCCGCTTTTCGGCCAGCGCATGGCGGAATGCGGCATAGGCCGGATGCCGGGGGTGGAGGCCCTGGAGGTATTCGGAAGGGAAAGGCGACCAGGCCAGAACCTTGAGCGCGTCCGCGGCCTTGACCCACTGCGGTGTCACGTCATTGTAGCGGGAGAGCCGCCGTGGATCGAACTGCCCGCCCGAGGCGTGGCGGGCATATTTTAGCACCACGGCCGTCAGACCCAGATCCAATCGGGCGAGGGCCGCCATATCGCCTTCGGACGGAACGGCATCGAAACCGCTCAGGACCGGCGGCAGATAATCGGCGGCAACGAGGCCTTCCGCGTCGGCGGCTGCGAGAAGCTTGAGAACCTGGACGGCACGCGCCGTCACCTTCCCGTCAGTGGTCCACAGGGGGCGGAAACCATTGGCACGATAATGATTGGCAATGGCGTCGCGCGCCTCCGCCAGCACACGAATATCGAGGGTCTTGTCCGCCAGCGCGTCATACAAGGCAGCAGCGTCGGCAGCTTCTGGGCGCGGCTCGTCCAGCGTCATTCCGCCGAGTGGCACCAGTTTGTCCGGGACATAGGTGAGATTGCCCATGCCGAGACCCGGATCGCCTTCGGGATCGTCGTCGGAATCCACCTGGTTCCGCCGCTTCTTCACAACGGCGATATCGGCTTCCGAGTTGCGGATGATGCGGATATCGCTGTCATCCTCCCACCATTGATTGCCGAAGGCCGACTTGCGTTTCTTGACACGCGGCTTGCTGTTGGAACTGCTCCCGAACAGGCTCTCGAAAAAGCCAACCTTGCGCTTTTTTGTATCGGCTTGGGCTACCGACAAACCAGCGGTGAGCGCGATAGCAAGAGCTGCCGTGGCAACCCGCAAGGCCAGAGTCTTCATCTCATCCCCGTTCGTAAGGTCAACGGCAAAAGCCTAGCCACACCAAAGGTTCAATTCAACCTTTTCTGGCATCTGCATCCAAAAATTGCAGAAGATCAGCCTGTGGCCTCTTCGAGGCCCAGCTCTTTCATTTTACGATACAACGTCGATCGCCCGATTCCAAGCTTTCTGGCCACTTCCGACATCTGGCCGCGGTAGCGATTGAGTGCGAGGCGGATCATGTCGGCTTCGACTTCCTCCAACCTGCGGATGTGTCCGCCGTCGGTGACCGCCGGGATACCCAATGCCATGCCGTCGCTAACAGCGGTACCGGCCGAACGCACGCCGGGCTGGCCGGCAATCGCGGCCGCGCCTTGCGGCAGAACGGGTTTTGGCGGCAGTGCCGGGGCTGCTGGAATCTTGACCTCGAAACCGTCGACGAGAGCGGCGATCTGGGGGAAATCCTCAATCTCGAGCGTGTCGCCCTCGCAAAGCACGATGGCGCGGAAGACGGTATTTTCGAGTTGGCGCACATTGCCTGGCCAGCCATAGGCGCGCAACAGGGCGAGGGCGTCGGGTGAAATGCCGCGCACCTTGCGGCCTTCCTCGGCGGCGAAGCGCGTGATGAAGTGGTCGACCAGGGCCGGGATGTCCTCCTTGCGGTCCCGCAGCGGCGGCACCATGATCGGGAAGACATTGAGGCGATAGTAGAGGTCTTCGCGGAACTGGCCGGCCTTCACCATCTCGATCATGTTGCGGTTGGTCGCGGAGACCAGTCGAATATTGACCTTGACCGGCTTGCGTGAGCCAACGGGATCGATTTCACCCTCCTGAATCGCGCGCAGCAGCTTGACCTGCATGTCGAGAGGCAATTCCGCCACCTCATCCAGGAACAGGGTGCCGCCGTCGGCTTCAAGGAACTTGCCGAGATGTTTGTTGGTGGCGCCGGTGAAGGCGCCCTTCTCATGGCCGAAGAGAATCGACTCGACAAGGTTTTCTGGAATGGCGCCACAATTCACCGCCACGAAGGGGCGGCCAACGCGGTCGCTCTCACCCTGGATGGCCCGGGCGATCATTTCCTTGCCGACTCCGGATTCGCCTTCGATGAGCACCGGAATATTCGATTGGGCACTACGCCGCCCGAGACGCATGACATTGGCCATGGCGGGAGAGGAGGCGATGAGATCATCGAAGGTGAGCGCTCCGCCCACCTTCTTGTTGAGACGTTTCACCTCCTCGGTCAAGGCATTGACCTTTAGGAGGTTTTGCATCGATACCTTGAGCCGCTCAGGGGAAATCGGCTTGACGACGAAATCGTCGGCCCCTGCCCGCATGGCCTTGATCACGGTTTCGATGGAACCCTGCGCCGTCTGTACGATGACCGGAAGGTCACCGCGGATGCCCTGCAGGCGCTCGAGGAATTCGAGGCCGTCCATGCCTGGCATGTTGAGATCGAGGATCACCAATTCGATGGTGCCGCCGCTGGCACCGCGCAGCGCTTCAAGTCCCTTGAGAGCCCCATCGACAGCGAGGGCCTCGAACCCGAAACGCTTGACCAATTCTTCCAGAATGCGGCGCTGTGCCGGATCGTCCTCGACAATCAATACGCGGGAAGCCATGCTCGACTAACGACCTTCTTGAAATATGAGCCTCGTCTGCGAGACTTGGTTCTCCACCTTACCGGCGGTTCAGCAACGTCCCGACATGTCGGCTTGCAGTGTGCCAATCAAGGGTAAAGACCGCCTTAACGACCTAGCACGTTTGGGGACAATCCACAGGTTTGACCGATGTCACGACGGCCAAAGCAGGTTGTGCTAAGAGGCAGCAATCGTAGGGAAATCTCTTGAACAGCTTTAAAATTCTCCTGGTGGTTGTCTCGGCTCTGGGGCTCATCTTCGGGTTTATTGCGCCCCAGGTGGGGTTCGGATCCTGGCAGCAGGTCATATGGGGCGGAGCGGCCGCCGCGGTTCTTGCCGCCCTTCTGGGCGAGATCGTGCATTCGCTGCGGAAAGGCGAGGTGGGTCTCGACATCGTCGCCGGACTGTCGATGTCGGTGGCCATCGCGTTTGGAGAGACGCTGGCCGCGGCAGTGGTGTCGCTCATGTATTCGGGCGGGCAACTGCTTGAAGACTTCGCCTCAAGCCGGGCCAGAGCCGAAATGAAGTCGCTGCTCGACCGGGCTCCGAAGGTGGCCTTGCGCTATATCGACGGACAATTGGAGACATGTCCGATCGGTGCGCTGGTGCCGGGCGACCGGGTGCTGGTGCGGCAGGGCGAGATCGTGCCCGTCGATGGCCGGGTGATATCGGGAGCGGCATTGCTCGACATGGCGGCCCTCACTGGCGAATCGGTTCCGGTGAAAGCGGCAAGGGGAACCGAGGTGCTGAGCGGTGGGGTCAGTCTCGACATGGCCTTCGACCTGGAAGTGACTCGGCCCGCGGCGGAAAGCGCCTATTCGGCCATCGTGCGTCTGGTTAAGGCCGCTCAGGAGGCCAAGGCACCCATGGTGCGGCTCGCCGACCGCTACGCCTTGTGGTTTCTGGCACTTACCGTAATTCTGGCCGCTGCCGCCTATCTGGCCAGCGGCGACCGGATGCGCCTGCTGGCCGTGCTGGTTGTTGCCACGCCTTGCCCGCTCATTCTCGCCGTGCCGGTGGCCATCGTCTCGGGCATCAGCCGCGCGGCGCGGCACGGGGTCCTGCTGAAGGGCGGTCCGGTGCTCGAAACCATGGCCCGTGCTTCGGTTCTTGTCATCGACAAGACTGGCACGCTGACCCATGGCCGCGCGGAACTTTCCGGCATCACGGTGCGCGGTCGGCGCCGGGCTGAAGATGTGTTGCGGCTGGCGGCCTCGCTCGATCAAGCATCGGGGCATGCCATCGCCCAGTCGATCGTCCAGGCGGCGCACCTGCGCGGCTTGCGCCTGTCACAGCCGGACGGTGCCCGCGAAACTCCCGGCGAAGGTGTCGAGGGGCATGTCGATGGTCACCGGGTGATCGTCGGGGGCAGCAATTTCGTGCGGCGCAGGCTGCGGCTCAAGCAACTGCATGCCGGGGTCGAGGACGCTGGCGCCGTCATGGTCGCCGTGGCGATCGATGGCCGGTTGGCGGGGCAGCTGGTTCTCGCCGATCAGTTGCGGGAAGACGCACCAACGGCACTTGCCCGGTTGCGGCAGGCCGGTGTCCGGCGTGTCATTCTCGCCTCCGGCGACAGCGCTGCGGTCGCGGAGCGGATCGGCGCGGCATTGGGGCTCGATGAGGTGCGTGCCGAGCTTTCACCGCAGCAGAAGGTGGATATCGTCGTCGCCGAACGCCGCAACGGCACGGTGCTGATGGCTGGTGACGGGGTGAACGATGCTCCGGCGCTCGCCGCGGCCGACATCGGCATCGCCATGGGGGCGCGCGGCTCGGCGGCCTCGGCCGAGGCGGCGGACGCGGTGCTGCTGGTCGACGATCTCGAACGGGTGGCGGAAGCGGTGGAAATTTCAGCCCGGTCGCGCCGGATCGCGCTGGAAAGCGTTTATGTGGGACTGGGATTGTCGATTGCGGCCATGGTTGCCGCGGCCTTCGGCTATCTGCCGGTGCTTGAGGGGGCCCTCCTGCAGGAGGCGATCGATCTCGCGGTCATCCTCAATGCCTTGCGGGCGCTGCGCTAGAACCCTGCAAGAGATAGAGTCGGACCAGGAGAAATAACATCGTAGCGTTGAGTAGGTGCCAGACCATGTGTGTGCCTTGGGGAAGCCAAACGCAAAACGGAAGGTCGGCGGCGCGGAACATGACCGAGGCGGTGAAGACAAGGCCAGCCAGAAGGAGGCCGTTCGCTATGGACCTCTGCCTGGAGACCATCGCCAACCCGACCAAATAGATGGTCGCAAGCGCAGGGAGATAGGTAGCGGTATAACCGATCGTCGGTTCAAGCCCCATGACGAACAGCTGTGACAACGCGAAGAAGACTGCCACCGCGGACAATGACTGCCACCAGCGGAGACCAAGATAGCTGTGCAAGCCAAGCGTCAGGTAGAATAGAATAAAGGCGGCGATTGGCACGACGTCGGCAATCTCGGACCAGCGGTTGGCGAATGTGTGATAGAGGAACGAGCCCACGCCGATGATGAAGACGTTGAGGATCAGCAGCGGGCCGTAGGGGCCGCTGCCAGATACCCGCCGCCACTGCAGAAAAAGCATGATTGCAGCGACGATGAATGCGGCGTTGGAGATGGCATTCATCGGTTCGGACCAGAACGAGGCATCCACCCGCTCGCAATACTCATCCATGGGCCTGAACCAATCCATGGTCTGACCTTCGCATGAATTCTTGGTCATCGGCAATGTGGCGGGTTGCCGAAGCGGGGCCAATGGGCCATATCCGCAGCACCATCTCGGAAGGAATTCATATGACAAGTGCCGCTGCCAAGACCGCCGCCCTCGGGGATTTGCCTGAATGGAACCTCGCCGACCTTTACGCCGCGCCGGACGATCCGAGGTTCGCTGCCGACATGCAGAAGGGTGAAGCCGATGCCAGGACCTTCGCGGAGACCTACCGCGGCAGACTGGCGGCACTCTCCGGCGAGCAGCTTGCCCAGGCGCTGAAGGAGTATGAGGCGCTGTCGGATCTGCTCGGGCGTACGGGATCCTATGCGCAGCTCTATTATGTAGGGGATACCACTGACCCGAAGCGCGGCCAGTTCTACGGCAATACCTCGGCCAAGCTGACCGAGATTTCCACTCTTCTGCTGTTTTTCGAACTCGAGTTGAACCGCATTGAAGATGCGGCTCTGGCCGAAAAGATGAAGGTGCCGGCGCTTGCCCACTACCGGCCGTGGATCGACAACCTCCGCATGGAGAAGCCCTACCAGCTCGACGACAAGATCGAGGAATTGTTCCTGGAAAAGTCGCAGACCGGATTTTCCGCCTTCAACCGGCTATTCGACGAAACCATGGCGGGACTTCGCTTCGACGTCGATGGTGAGACCCTGACGCTTGAGCCGACGCTCAATCTCTTGGTGAACCCGAACGAGGCCAAGCGGCAGGCCGGTGCAGAAGCGCTGGCCAAGACCTTCGCGGCCAACATCAAGCTGTTCACCCTGGTCACCAACACGCTGGCCAAGGACAAGGAGATTTCCGACCGGTGGCGCGGCTTCAAGGACATCGCCGATGCCCGTCACCTGTCCAACCGGGTTGAGCCCGAGGTTGTGGCAGCTTTGGTGGAGGCGGTTCGCCAGGCCTATCCGCAATTGTCCCACCGCTATTACCGCATGAAGGCGAAGTGGCTGGGCAAGGACAAGCTCATGCACTGGGACCGCAACGCGCCGCTGCCCACGCAGGATACCCGCGAGGTACCCTGGGCGGAGGCCGAGAAGATCGTGCTCACGGCCTATGGCGATTTCGCGCCCGAGATGGCCAAGATCGCCGGAACCTTCTTCGCCAAGCGTTGGATCGATGCGCCAACGAGGCCCGGCAAGGCGCCAGGCGCCTTTGCCCATCCGACCGTGCCGTCAGCCCATCCCTATGTGCTGCTCAACTACATGGGCAAGACGCGCGATGTCATGACGCTCGCCCATGAACTGGGCCATGGCGTGCACCAGGTGCTGGCAGCGGGGCAGGGGGCGCTGATGGCCTCGACGCCGCTGACGCTCGCCGAGACGGCCTCCGTGTTCGGCGAAATGCTGACCTTCCAGGCACTGCTGAAGCAGACCGCAGACCCGAAGAAGCGCAAGGCGCTGCTCGCCTCCAAGGTGGAGGACATGATCAATACCGTGGTGCGTCAGATCGCTTTCTATACTTTCGAGCGCAAGGTGCACACAGCCCGCAAGGAGGGTGAACTCACACCCGACCAAATCAACGAGATCTGGATGTCGGTGCAGGCGGAGAGCCTGGGCGATGCCATCGGTTTCGGACCCGGCTACGAGTGCTTCTGGACCTATATTCCGCATTTCATTCACTCGCCATTCTATGTCTATGCCTATGCCTTCGGCGATTGCCTGGTGAATTCGCTCTATGCCCGCTACCGCGAGAGCGAGGAGGGCTTCCAGGAAAAGTATTTCGCCATGCTGCGGGCTGGAGGCTCGAAGCATCACTCGGAGCTTCTGAAGCCTTTCGGTCTGGATGCCGCCGACCCCGGCTTTTGGCAGAAGGGCCTGTCGGTGATCTCCGGCATGATCGACGAACTCGAGGCGATGGAGGCCTGATCCGCCTGTCCCTTGCGGGGGGGATCGGCAGCAGTCGCGTGACTCATCGCCGCGCTGGGGGCGCAGTCTTGCGATGACCTGCAGGCTTGGCTAGAACGGACCCAAAGATTCACTCGGGTAAGGGGACGATCATGGCCGACCACGGCAATTCCGGTTCGCATGTGCAAGATATGGATGAGCACCGCTCAACCTATGAGGGTTTCCTCAAGGGCTCGGTGGCGCTGACGCTGATCTGCCTGTTCACGCTGGTGGCGCTGGTCGCCTTCCGCTTTGTCAATACCGGCAATCTGCTGCTCGGTTTTGGCGGCCTGATCATCGGTTGTCTGGCCGTGCTCATCGACGCCAGGGCCGGCAACAAGTGGTACCTGTCCGGCGGACTCCTGGTGGTCTACGGCCTGATCACTGCTGTTGCCGTCTCCTAGGCCATCGATACCATGAAAATTGCGATCCCCACGGAAACACAGGCGGGGGAGAGT
Organism: Alphaproteobacteria bacterium; assembly: GCA_020441605.1. The sequence continues at coordinate 1,202 of JAGRLX010000349.1, read as the reverse complement.
CGCGTTGCGGCCAGCCCCGACACGGTCAAGGCCTATGTCAAGAAGGGGCTGGAGGTTGTGGTCCAGGCCGGGGCAGGCCTCGGGGCGAGCATCGGCGATGACGCTTTCGCCGCCGCCGGCGCCACGATCGGCAAGGATGTGGTGAAGGACGCCGATATCGTCCTGACCATCCGCCGGCCATCCGACACCTTGCTCAAGGCGATGAAGCCCGGCGCCATCCTGGCGGGCGGGCTCGAACCTTATGGCGATCGGGCCGGACTTGAGGCCATCGCCAAGTCAGGGGTCACGGCATTCGCCATGGAGCTGATGCCGCGCATCACCCGCGCCCAGTCGATGGATATCCTGTCCTCCCAGGCCAATCTCGCGGGGTACAAGGCGGTGATCGACGCCGCCTATCATTTCACCCGCGCCTTTCCGATGATGATGACGGCGGCGGGCACGGTGCCGCCGGCCAAGGTGTTCATCATGGGCGTGGGCGTTGCTGGCCTGCAGGCCATCGCAACGGCGCGGCGTCTCGGCGCCATCGTCTCGGCGACCGACGTTCGCAAGGCCACCGAGGAGCAGGTCAAGTCGCTGGGCGCCAAGTTCGTTTATGCCGACATCGCCGATGCCGCGACCTCCGGTGGCTATGCCAAGGAACTTTCAGCAGAGGACAAGGCCAAGCAGGCAGCACTGGTGGCCGAGCATGTGAAGGGCCAGGACGTGGTGATCACCACCGCCCTCATTCCCGGCCGTCCGGCGCCGGTGCTGATTACCCCGGAGATGGTGGAAACGATGAAGCCCGGCTCGGTGATCGTCGACCTGGCCGTGGAGCGCGGCGGCAACTGCCCGTTGTCAAAGCCGGACGAGATCGTCGTGCACCAGGGCGTCAAGCTGGTGGGCACGGTCAATCTGGCGGGCAAGCTCGCCGGCAATGCCTCGCCGCTATTCGCCAAGAACCTCGCCAATTTCCTCGACCTGATGGTGCAGAAGGACGGCACCTTGAAAGTCGACGAGGCGGACGAATGTATCAAGGGCACCATGATCGCCAAGGATGGCGCGCTGGTGCATGCCATGTTCACGGGAGCGAAGTGATGGAACAGCTGGCCCATTCGGTTGACCCCTTCATCTCGCTGCTTGGCATCTTCGTGCTGGCGGTTTTCGTCGGCTACTACGTGGTGTGGAACGTCACGCCGGCGTTGCATACGCCGCTGATGAGCGTC
>JAGRLX010000348.1 GCA_020441605.1 Alphaproteobacteria bacterium | reverse complement strand
AAGGGCGACATGGGCGGTGCCGCCTGCGTTTCCGGCCTCATGCTCGCCCTTGCCAGGCGCAAGGCCAAGGTCAATGCGGTTGGCGCCATCGGGCTGGTCGAGAATATGCCGGACGGCAATGCGCAGCGGCCCGGCGACGTGGTGACCTCCATGTCGGGCCAGACGATCGCCGTGCTCAACACTGATGCCGAGGGCCGGCTCGTACTGGCCGACGCCTTGTGGTATGTCCAGGACCGGTTCAAGCCCGCTTTCATGATCGATCTGGCAACCCTGACCGGCGCCATATTGGTGGCCCTGGGCAAGGAGCACGCCGGCCTATTCTCCAACAACGACGAGTTGGCCCAGCGCCTCTCCCAGGCGGGCTACGCGACCGGCGAGAGGGTCTGGCGCATGCCGCTTGCTCCGGAATACGACAAGATCATCGACCATGATGTGGCTGACGTGAAGAACACCGGCGGACGCAATGCCGGATCCATCACCGCCGCCCAGTTCATTCAGCGCTTCGTCAACAATGTGCCCTGGGCCCATCTCGATATTGCCGGGACAGCCATGGATGCACCGCGCAATGCGATCAACCAAAGCTGGGGTTCCGGTTGGGGCGTGCGCCTCCTCAATCGGCTTGTGGCCGACCACTACGAATGAGGCGGAGGAGCAGTCGACTGCCGCACCACCAACTCGTGCGGGAGGATGACGTCGCGAACCACGTCCTTGCGGCCGTCTATGATGTCCATGACCGCACCGATGGCTGACAGGCCGATCTGATGCCGCGGCTGGCGGATGGTGGTGAGCGGTGGGTCGGTCAATGCCGCGTCGGAAACGTCGTCGAATCCCACGACAGACATGGTCTGCGGCACTCTGCGCCCCTGTTCCTTGCAATGGCGCAGCACACCAATGGCGGTCGAGTCATTGGCGCAGAACACCGCCGTCGGCGGATCGGTGAGTGCCAGGAGGCTTGCCGCCGCCTCATATCCCGCGCACAAGTCGTAGGAACCGCCGAGCACCAATCCGGGATCGGCACAAATACCCGCCGTTGCGAGGGCGCGTTGGTAACCTGTGCAGCGGCGGCTAGCCGCTTCCGAACTTGGTCGGCCGCTGACATGTGCAATCCGCCGGTGGCCAAGATCGAGCAGGTGCCTGGTCGCCATGAAGGCCGCCGCCTCGTCATCGATATGGACCGCCGCCGTCTTTCGGCCGGACTTGGCCTCCAGAAGATGCACTGTCGGCACATCCGGCGGAAGCATTTGGGGGTTGAGACTCCTCAGGCCATCATCGACAACTATCAAGCCGTCAGCGCGTCTGGCATTGAGAAGTTCGAGATAGGCCTGCTCCCGCGCCTCGTCCTTGCCGGTGAAGCCCAGGATCATCGAATAGCCTCTCTCCAGTGCTCCCGTTTCGAGTCCGCTGATGATCTCCGGATAGAAATTGTTGTCGATGCCCGGAACCAGCACCAGGAGTGTCTGTGATCGATGGGTTCGAAGAGACCGCGCAACGAGATTGATCTTGTAGCCGCAGGATGCTGCGGCGCTCTGCACCGCCTTGCGCGTATCTTCGGCGACTACATCTGGATTGCTCAACGCGCGCGATGCCGTCGCGGTGGATACACCTGCAAGTCGTGCGACGTCTACGAGCCTCGGACGATTCGGCGAAATCAAGCGGATCCCCTTACCTTGCCGTTGACGTTATTTTTCTTTATACAACCCCTGCGATAAGATCGTTACCAATCTGTTAACAAAATAACGCCAATTGCCATTTACGCTAGGTGCCAATTGGCACAGGTCACGAGTTCGCTGAGACCCTGAAACTGCACCTGTGACTTGACTCCGGACAGGCTTGAGCCTAGAACCCGGCGGCTTGCATGGTTGCCAACAACACCCGTGCAATTTGCGCTGTCCGAGGCAACTCGAATCTGTCTGCAAAAACAGGCATATGAAGTTCACCGGGTCACGAGTTTCCGGTGACGCCACAGGGCGCGGCAGAACAAGGACGAAAGAAAAATGTACGCAGTTATCAAGACCGGCGGCAAGCAATATCGCGTTGCGGCCGATCAGAAAATCCAGATTGAGAAGCTTGCCGGCAGCCCGGGCGACCAGGTGGAATTCACAGACGTCCTGATGGTGTCCAACGGTGGCACCATCGATATCGGCGCGCCCTTCGTGGCTGGAGCGACCGTGGTGGGCGAAATCGCCTCGCAGGATCGCGGCCCCCATATCACCATTTTCAAGAAGCGTCGCCGGAAGCATTATCGCCGGAAGAACGGACATCGCCAGGATCTTACATCGGTGACAATCCGCGAAATCCTCATGGGGGGCGCCAAGCCCGCCAAGAAGGCCGCAGCACCGAAGAAGGAAACAGCACCAGTCGCCGCAGCCGCAACGCTTGCGTCCGGATTGGCAGAAGGCGTTTCGCCCGACGACATCTCGCTCATCGGCGGCATTGGTCCCAAGTTCCAGAAGGGTCTGAAGGGCATGGGTATCACCACCCTCGCCCAGATCGCAGGCTGGACAGAAGCTGACGTCGAGCGCGTTGAGACCGAGTTGAACGCGAAGGGCCGCGTGGCCCGCGAAGAATGGATCGAGCAGGCCAAGGAATTGCTCGATGGCAAGCCGCCGCGCGCCAAGACCGACCGGGCCCGCGCCAAGGATCAGGAATAAGGAGACCACCCCATGGCTCACAAAAAAGCAGGCGGCTCATCCCGCAACGGCCGTGACACCGCAGGCCGCCGTCTTGGCGTCAAGCATTTTGGCGGCGAGACCGTCAACCCGGGCAACATCATCGTCCGTCAGCGCGGAACCAAGGTTCACCCCGGAACGGGTGTTGGCCTTGGCCGTGATCATACGATCTTTGCCACTGTATCTGGCACGGTCACCTTCCGCCGGACCAAGGGCAACCGTCAGACGGTCTCTGTCGTCCCGCCGATGGCGGCAGAGTAGCGGCGGACTCGTTCAGCATCGCCGGACCCATCGATCCGGCAGCTTCGATATCGAAAACGGAGAGGTGGCACGCCACCTCTCCGTTTTTTGTTGTCCCAAGGCACAAGCGACCAACGATGATCGAAACGCAACGACTGATACTGCGGCCCCTGGACCCCTCTGACGCGCAAGTGTTGGCGGTCGAACTCAATACTCTTGCGATTTCGCAATGGACCGCACGCATTCCTTTTCCTTACCGGCTGGAGGATGCACGGGAATTCCTGGCGCTTTGCGCCGTGCCGGCGCCGGGGACCCTGGTGCTCGCCATCACCTGCAAGCAAGCCAGCGGTGTCTTGCGGGGCGTGATCAGCTACGAAGGAGACGGAACCGGAAGCGCAGAACTGGGTTATTGGGTAAGCCAGTCCGAGTGGCGAAAGGGATTTGGCCGGGAGGCGGCCGAGGCGATCACCTCTCATGTCTTCTCGCATACCGGCTACGGCGGCCTGTCAGCGGGATATCGCGAAGGCAACATCGCTTCTCAACGCATTCTTGAAGGCCTCGGATTCACCCCGGAGGGCAGGAGCAAGGTTTTCTGTCGCGCGCTCGGAGAAGAGACGCCGGTCGTGCGGCTAAGATTGACGCGCGATGACTGGCGCCAGGCGGCGGAGGGCCGAAGGTGATCGTCCGGCCCCCCAATAGCTCAGAATATCTTGGCGACGTAGCCATAGACCATGGTCTTTCGGCCAAGGCCGCCATTGTGTTTCGAAGCAGCGAGCTTCAGGTCCCCGCCCGACGACCGCATGGCGAGCGACAGGTGCTTGAGCCCATATTGGATGTTGGTGCGGGCATCGAGAAGGCCGGAGCAATTGCCACGATAGCCAATCCCCTTCGCCGTGCTGCATTTGAGCTGGAAGACGCCAAGTTCACCGGCACGGCCCCTGGCACGCGGATTGTAGTTGGATTCGACCTCTGCAATGCGCAAGGCGAACCAGACCGGAACACCATGGGCCGGCGCCATGCTTTTGATCATCGCCACAACGGCTCCGCCACCCCTGTACGACGCTTTGGCCAGGCGCGGCTGCGGCTTGTGCACCGCAACACGACGGATCTGATTTCTGGCCGCATGCCTGGCCTTGGCCTTCGGTGCCGTCTTCACAGCCTTGGAGACTTTACTGGCGCCGGCGCAAGTTCCCGTGTCCCTGCAGGATGCTTCGGCTTGTATAATAGGCAGAGTCAAGGTGAAACCTGCGGCGAGAAGCGCTGCGGAAAATATAATCCTCATGTCAAACCTTTCAAAATGCGCAAACAGAGACACAATGATCTCCGCATTGCTGGACACCATGTTCACACGATCGCCGTTGTTCGGGTGAAGAACTGCGATAGACTGCTCGAATGTGTTCCCAATGTGGGGAAAATGCTGCATTGCGAAGACAGTGGCCGGCTGTTGCACGGGAGCCACGGCCAGAGGGTCGGCACGGTCACCGCCCACTTCGCTTCACCGGGATTGGCTCTGGCAGCTTTCGAACCGACAGGATACAAGGCGACTCCATGAAATTTCTCGATCAGGCAAAGGTTTATGTACGCTCCGGCGACGGCGGGGCGGGCTCAGTCTCATTCCGGCGGGAGAAGTTCATCGAGATGGGCGGACCCGACGGCGGCGATGGTGGCAAAGGGGGTGACATCTGGGCGGAAGCCGTGGACGGGCTGAACACCCTAATCGATTACCGCTACCAGCAGCATTTCAAG
>JAGRLX010000347.1 GCA_020441605.1 Alphaproteobacteria bacterium | reverse complement strand
CTATTGGGCGCGCTCGCGCGTGCTGGAATATCTCAATGCGGCCTCCCGGAAACTGCCGCAAGGTGTTACGCCCTCGTTAGGCCCCGATGCGACCGGCGTCGGCTGGGTCTATCAGTATGCGCTGACCGGCAAGGGCCGCGATCTCGGCGAGCTGCGCACCACGCAGGACTGGCAGCTGCGCTATGCGCTCGCCAAGGCAGAGGGCGTGGCGGAGGTTGCAAGTGTGGGTGGATTCGTCAAGCAGTACAGCGTGGTGATTGATCCGCGCCGCCTGCAGAGCCTGGGCGTTTCGCTCGATACGGTGCGCGATGCCATCCGCAGCAGCAATATGGACACGGGCGGGCGCACTGTCGAGATATCCGAAACCGAATACGCCGTGCGCGGACGCGGACTTTTCAAGAACGTTCAAGACATCGAAATGATCGTTCTCAAGGCCGCGAGCGGTGTGCCGGTGCTTCTGCGCGATGTGGCGCGGGTCGAGTTCGCACCTGACGAGCGGCGCGGCATTTCCGAACTCAACGGCGAAGGTGAGGCCGTGGGCGGTATCGCGGTGCAGCGCTACGGCGAAAACGCGCTCGCGGTGATCGACAATGTCAAGGCCAGCATCGCGGACGTCGGGGGGAGTCTGCCGGAAGGTACCGAGATCAAGACAGTCTATGACCGGTCCGACTTGATCCATCGCGCCATCGAGACCTTGAAAGCCACACTTCTCGAAGAAAGTCTGATCGTGGCATTGGTCTGCGTCATCTTCCTGCTGCATGTGCGAAGCGCGCTGGTCGCCATTCTGATGCTGCCGGTAGGCATCCTGATCGCCTTTGCGCTGATGCGGATGCTGGGACTTTCCTCGAATATCATGAGCCTCGGCGGCATCGCCATCGCCATCGGCGCCATGGTGGACGCGGCAATCGTGATGATCGAGAACGCTCACAAGCACATGGAGCGGGCGAAGCCTGGCACACCGCGTATCGAGATCATCGTTGCGGCGGCGAAAGAAGTCGGGCCGCCACTGTTCTTCGGCCTCCTGGTGATCACCGTGTCGTTCCTGCCGATCTTCACGCTTGAGGCACAGGAAGGACGGCTGTTCAAGCCGCTGGCCTATACCAAGACCTTCTCGATGGCAGCGGCGGCGTTGCTGTCGATCACACTGGTGCCGGCACTCATGTACCTGTTCATCCGCGGTAGGATCATCGCCGAACACCGAAACCCCATCAACAGATTGCTGATCTGGCTTTACCGCCCCGTCATCAAGGGCGTGCTGAAGGCGAAGATTTTCACTGTCGCCCTGGCGCTCGCCGCTCTTGGCGCAAGCTACTGGCCGGCCTCGCAGCTCGGCTCCGAGTTCATGCCGACACTCGATGAAGGCACCCTGTTCTACATGCCGACGACGCTGCCCGGCCTGTCGGTCACCAAGGCGGCGGAGCTCCTGCAGACGCAGAACAAGATCATCAAGTCTTTTCCCGAGGTGGAATCGGTCTTCGGCAAGGCCGGGCGCGCCAATAGCGCTACAGATCCGGCGCCAACGGAAATGATCGAAACCGTGGTCAATCTCAAGCCCAGGGAGCAATGGCGTACGGGCGTGACGGTCGATTCCCTGATCGCCGAGATGGACAAATCGCTGCAGTTCCCCGGCGTGTCGAATGCCTGGACGATGCCGATCAAGGCGCGCATCGACATGCTCTCGACCGGCATCAGAACGCCGGTAGGGGTCAAGGTCTTCGGGCAGGACTTGCGGGAGATCGAACGTCTTGGCCGTGAGATCGAGAAGGCGTTGAGGACGCTGCCCGAGACGTCAAGCGCATTCTCGGAACGGGTGATCGGTGGATACTATCTCGAAATCACCCCAGATCGGCAACGCCTGGCGCGCTACGGGCTGATGGTTCAGGATGTTCAGGACACGATCGCCATGGCCTTGGGTGCCGAGTCTATCACCACGGCGGTGGAGGGCCGCGAACGTTATGCGGTGACGCTCCGCTTGCCGCGCGATCTGCGGAGCGACCCCGACAGCATTGCCCGCAACGTGCGCGTGAGTTCCGGCAATGGCGTAGCCGTCCCGTTGGGCGATGTGGCGGACATTAGGCTGACCACCGGCCCCTCCACGATTCGCACCGAGAATGCCCAGCTTGCGGCATACATCTTCGTCGACACCCGCGACAGCGACATCGGCGGCTATGTGGCCAAGGCGCAGCGGGCTGTTGCCGAGAACGTTACCTTCCCGCCGGGCTATTTCATCACCTGGAGCGGCCAGTTCGAATATCTGGAGCGGGCGAAGGAGCGGCTGAAGATCGTTGTGCCAGTGACGCTGCTCATCATCTTCATGCTGCTCTATCTCAACTTCAGACGCATCACGGAAACCCTCATTGTCATGTTGTCGCTACCGTTCTCGCTGGTCGGCGGGCTGTGGCTCATGTGGTGGATGGGGTTCAATTTCTCCGTCGCTGTCGCCGTCGGCTTCATCGCCCTTGCGGGTGTCGCGGCGGAGACAGGCGTCGTCATGCTCATCTATCTGCAGAACGCACTTGAGGACTGGCGGCAGCGCGCAGTCGATGAAAACCGAAAGTTCACAAGGGCCGACCTTTATGCTGCGATCATGGAAGGCGCGGTTGACCGCGTGCGCCCGAAAATGATGACGGTCGCCGCCATCATGGCCGGTCTGTTTCCCATTCTATGGAGCACAGGCGCCGGATCGGAAGTGATGCAGCGCATCGCCGTTCCGATGATAGGGGGCATGGTTTCATCAACTGTCCTGACATTGGTTGTCATCCCAGCTATCTTCGCGCTTGTGGAAGGCTCACGAATGCGGATCAGGAAGGAGGGCGCACTCTTTCAGTCGAACTTCGAGCCATCAGCTCATATATCGAGAAACTAGCGTCTTTACTGATACTCGGCCGCTTTCTCATAGCAGCTACTTTCGGGACCTGAAGGCGGGCAAGGCGTCTCCTCGGGCACGTTCCACATCCAATACAGATCACCTGCCACGACAGACGACGAGGCCATGGCGGCATTCTTCCACCATGGGTTCCATTCCATACGCAGCGAGTAGAGCTTCGTCCGCCTCAACAGACCTATTCAAAGTGGGAACGGGCAGGGGTGTTTGCAGCGTAGCAACTCATGTCCCAATTGTCAGATAACTGCATCAACTCGGGTTTTCATGCCGAAGCCGAGTTCACGAGTGCGGCGGGCCACCTTATGCAACGAAGGTCTTTCGGGTCTTGCAGCCACGTGGAAACATCAGACCGGTGTCACCGAAACAGAGTATTTCACGTCTTGGTTGCCGCGACTCATGACAGTTTTCCTAAGGTCATACTGATATTGAGATTTCTCTTGAATCTCTAGTGGCTAGAGATTGTAACAGAGTCTTGCGAACAAAGAAAAAGCGGGTTTGAGGCTTGCGCGCATCGTTGAGGCGTCGCGGAACGCTGCAAAGGTTTTCGTCCGCTGTGATAGCGGTTCACAAGGAGTGCGGATCGTGTGCCGGGCGTTGATTCAATCCCAATTGGTGCAAAAGGCACCCTTGCCAGCAAGTGAGCGCCCAAAAGGCTCCCGCTTTTCTTACGCCGCGTGGCTGAGGATCGAAGCTGATTTGCTCGGACTTCTCCGGCGATACGGTCCCTGCTACGTCCGAGCCGAGCGGCGACGGAGCGCCCCAAGAAACTTAAGACGGCAGAGTTCTACAGATCAATCACTTCAAGCCTAAAGGATCAGCTCCATGACTGCTACTGCCACGGCCCGCTATCACGTCACGGGCATGGATTGTGCTTCATGTGCCGCCAAAATCGAAGGCGCAGCGCGCAAGGTTTCTGGTGTCTCTGAGGTAAAGGTGTCGATTGCCTCGCAGATCATGACACTTGAGGTCGAGGACCCGGCCGCCCGACTGCCCGTTGTTGAGAACGCGGTAAGAGAACTTGGATATCAGCTCAATCGTATAGGAGCACCTAAAACATCGGCTGATGCCGCTGAAGGTGAGGACAACGATCGCATCCCTGACTTGTCCCATGTCACGCCAGGTTATAAGCGAGCACTGTGGACTGTTGTTCTACTGAACGTTGGATACGGCGTGATAGAAATTGGTGGCAGCTTCCTGGCGGGCTCGCAAGCGCTGCAGGCCGATTCTCTTGATTTCATTGGCGACGGTCTGATCTCATTTCTTGGGCTGATAGCCGTGGGCTGGGGCCTTGCAGCGCGAGCCCGCGCGGCACTGCTGCAGGGAATTTTTCTGGCGCTGCTCGGCTTTGGCGTGCTCGGCTCGACGCTTTACCGCGTCTTCGTCGAGTACCAGCCCCAAACGCTGCTGATGGCCGGGTTTGCCACCGTGGCCCTAATCGTTAACGTACTGGCAGCGGTGGTGCTGCTGCCGCACCGGAAGGGCGATGCCAACATGCGTGCTGTATGGCTGTTTTCACGCAACGACGCTATTGGCAGCCTCGCCGTAGTCGTCGCGGCCGGCGTCGTATGGGCGCTGAATTCGGCATGGCCAGATCTAGTTGTGGCATTTGCCGTGGCCGTGCTGTTCCTACAGTCGGCATGGTCGATCATTCGCGATGCCCGCAGCGATCTTCGAAACGCAGCACCGGCGAGCGGTGCCAGCGGTTTGTAGGGGAAGTGCAGTGGATCCCTCCGCAGTAGGTATTGCCACGGCTTTCGTTGCCGGTGTCATCTCATTCCTATCTCCCTGCGTTTTGCCTCTTGTGCCGGGCTACGTCTCCTATGTCGCTGGGCGGACCATCGGCGAGGATGGGTTTGCCAGCCGAGTAGATCTAAAGGAGACTGTTCGGACACTCGGTTTGGGTCTCTGCTTCGTGCTCGGCTTCACGACTGTGTTCGTCCTCCTGGGAGCGAGCGCGACAGCGCTAAGCGGGCTTCTTCGCGCGTACCTCTATGAGGCCAACTTGATCGGCGGTGCGATCGTCATCGGCTTTGGCCTGTTCACGACCGGCCTCGTGCCAATGCCGTGGCTCGAGCGCGATGTGAGATTTCATTCGGGCCGGCATGTCGGCGGGCCGTGGGCAAACTATCTCTTGGGCCTCGTCTTCGCCTTTGGTTGGACGCCCTGCATCGGGCCGGTCCTCGGCGCGATACTGACGCTTTCGGCCGCAAACGCTACGGCCGGAAGCGGAACGGCCCTCTTGGCGGTCTATTCGCTCGGACTTGGTCTGCCCTTCATCCTTGCCGCCCTGTTCATGCGTGGTTTCATGGCGCGAATGACCGCTATGAGGCGAACCGGGCGCCTCCTTAAGATCTTCGCCGGCGGAACGATGGTAGTTATGGGTATTGCGATGATTACTGGTCAACTGAGCAGCTTCGCGAATTGGCTCCTGCAGACCTTTCCGGCTCTTGGCAAGATCGGTTAAGCCAAACAACGGAATAGTACAGGCATGCTGAAACTTGGGCTCCCCATCGCATTCATTGCCTTCACGGCCGATCAGGTATCGAAGTGGCTGATCCTCAACCACGTCATGGCCCCGCCCCGGGTGATCCCGGTCACCGGCTTCTTCAACTTGGTCCTCGGCCGCAACACGGGCGTGAGTTTCGGATTGTTTGGCGACGCCCCGCCTTGGGCACTGATGGCTCTCACGCTGGCGATTGTGGCCGGGCTCCTTTTTTGGATGCAGCGAGCCGATCACCGCCTGACGGCTCTTTCGCTCGGGCTCATCGCCGGGGGCGCGCTCGGCAACCTCGTCGACCGGCTGCGGCATGGCGCCGTGACTGACTTTCTAGATTTTTATTTCGCGACCTTTCACTGGCCGGCTTTCAATCTTGCTGACGTAGCGATCGTGAGCGGCGTTGGCCTACTATTGCTCGAAAGCAGCTTCCTTAGAGGCGAGGGGAAAGGTCCAAAGAAGCACACCGATGTCGGCCCGATGAGGGCACCTTGATTTAAATTTTCGCGACAACCGCCTCAACGCAACGCCTGCCCTCCATAGGGACCTAACTGGTTTTGTCACCCTGACCGTAAGCGCTTGCTCGCGAACAACACCTGCCGGCACCATTCTGCTGGTGTATTGTTCCCTTTAGTCATTTGCGACTGAGTTGTGAATCGATGTTCTCGGGATCAATGAAGGCCGAAACGACACGCCTGCCGTTCCTTCCGGCATGGGCCAGCACCTTCCTCATGAAGTAAACTTGCGCTAAAGTAACAGGCTGTGCGTTCTAACGGCTTCCTTTTCGACCAATTCGCGGCATTGACTGTCATGCGAACAGGCTTCTGGTATACGAGTCGAAGACTGCCGACGATCAACTGACCGCCTGCGTCGCTCACCGGCACAGTGAGGTGTCATCGCATGCGCGCGAACATTGCGGCTAAACTTTCACCCGATTGGCTGCCGGAGCTTAACGAGGAACAAGTCGTCGAGCTGGCGGAGCTGCTACGCCTCCTCGGAGAGCCAACACGTCTGCGAGTGCTGCTGGCATGTCTGGCGCAATCCGGATCTGTCGGTGAACTGCCTGAAGGCACTTCGATTGACGCGCTCGCTTGTCAGCCACCACCTGCGAATGCTCCGGGCGAGCCGCTTTTTTCGCGCCACCCGTAGCGGCAAGCAGGTTATCTACTCCCCCTTGGATGATCGAGTTCGCTGCATCCTGGAGGATCTGAGGGCGGGGCAATGTCAGAGCCTGTCGATCACCCGCTTGAGTTTCGCTCGGACCTGCTCGGCCGCGCGTTTCAGTTCGATGTTGCCGATAGCCTGCATCGAAGCGACGGGATCGATTGCGGCTATCTCCGTTTGTCCGTTGCCGACATCCTGAACTATGACATTGCAGGGCAGCATCGTCCCTACCTTGTCTTCGAGCTTAAGGGCTTCGTGAGCCAAGGCCGGGTTACATGCGCCAAGGATACGGTAGTTTCTGAAATCTAAACCGAGCTTTTTCTTGAACGTCTCCTTGACGTCGATTTCGGTGATGATGCCGAATCCCTCAGCCTTCAGCGCATCAATAGTTCGTTGTGCCGCCTCATCGAACGCAACCGGCAATGTCTTACTGAAGTAATACCTCATCCGCAACCTCCAGCGTCTGATGCTGATGCCCCTTATCCGCCGATATCGCCCCTTTTCTGCAGGTACTCGTCGCGATCAATTTCGCCCTTCGCATAGCGCTCTTCCAAGAAGTCGAGCGCGCGCGGCCGGCGATCTGGGAAGCCCCCACCATCACGCCTGCCCGAAATAGCCCGGACCAGCGCCACCGCTGCGACGATAGCAACGACGAGAAGCAGAAGGGTGACGATGCCATGAAACGGCGTCCACCCCCAACCCATCATCCCCATTTCGTCCCAATACATGCCGTCACTGAACCACACGATAGATGCCGGTGCGCCGATCGACGGAGAAGCGCTGCACCAGCGCATCCCCGTCCGTCGTGACGATGTCGGCGCTTACGGTGTTGTCATTCCTCTCGGTGACGGGTCCAACCTTGATGCGAGGATTACCCGAAATGGCGATCCAACGCTCCAAGTACGCTTTCACGTCATTGGTGGTCAGGTTCAGGTTGGCCTGATGACCCATCATGCCCATCATCCCTTGACCCATCATTCCAGGCCCCATCATTCCAGGCCCCATCATTCCAGGGCCCATCATTCCAGGGCCCATTATTCCAGGGCCCATCATTCCAGGCCCCATCATTCCAGGGCCCATTATTCCAGGGCCCATCATTCCAGGCCCCATCATGCCCATTCCCGGGCAGCTGTATGCGCTATACCCCTGAGCCCGCGCTGGGCCCACAGTCATGACGCCGACTGCTCCCGCGGCGCCGACAACCACCAGGGCCGCGGCGGCCAGTCCGCCAACAATCCTTCTGTTCATTTCAATGCCTCCTTCCAAAAGGTTGATTTCCTTAGTCCTACTGCTTGTTCATAACAAAGTGAGTTTGTATATTGGCGGATCAGCGAGCGCCGGTCGTTGATTTGCGTCACTCGGCGCGTTTGCCGACGCGGCCGAAGATCACCAGCGAAATGCGGTTCTGGCCGTTTCAAGGCGATCCGAGGCCTCTTCAAGCCTTCTGGAATGCCCTCACAGTTCCACGATTCTGGGATAGGTCTTGTACTGGCTACAGGATCAAGCAATGGTTCAGTTGTGTCTTAGGGACCACCTCAGGCAGCTTGACGCTCGGCAGCACGATAGAGGCCATGATCATGTTCCGTGGCGTAGTGTAGCTGACGGCAGTGGTTGCCGAGCTTTTCCGGCTGGCTCGTGATAATCAGCTGGCCACGGCTGGCAGGCTGATGAAGGGATCATCGCTCACCTGGCTGATGGTTTCCAGCGTCATGTAGCGGGCGCGTTGCACGGCCCACTCATCGCTCTGTTCGAGCAGGATTGCGCCGACAAGGCGGACGATGGCTTCGTCATTGGGGAAGATGCCGACAACCTCGGTGCGGCGCTTGATCTCGCCGTTGAGACGTTCGATCAGTTTTGAGCTGTGCAGCTTGGCGCGATGCTCCTTGGGGAAACTCATGTAGGCCAGCACGTCGGCCTCGGCCTCATCCATTATGGCGGCGAGCTTCGGCACCTTGGGACGGATTTGATCGGCCACGCTCCGCCACTGGGCGCTGGCGGCTTCGGGCGTATCCAGCGCGAGGGCGTGCTAATGAAGGCCGAGGCCACACGCCTTCCGCTCTTTCCGGCGTGGGCTAGCACGTTCGTCATGAAGTGAACCCGGCATCTCTGCCATGTGGCGCATAGCACCTTCGCTGTAGCAGCCTTGATGCTTTCGTGGGCGTCGGAGATCACCAGCTTGACGCCGCGCAGGCCACGCCTCGTCAGCTTGCACAGGAACGCCGTCCAGACCGGTTCGGCTTCCGAAGGTGCCGCGTCGGCCGTCGCTTTTGACACCGGTGGTGATGAAGACGGCAATGGAGACGACACGCCTATAGCTGCAAATCTTCAGATAGGTGGCGTCGATCCACAGATAAGGTCAGTCACCCTCTATGGGCCGGTCGAGGAAAGCCTTCACCTTGGCATCGATCTCTTCGCACAGCCTCGAAACCTGGCTCTTGGAGATGCCGCTGAGCGCTATCGCCTTCACCAGGTCATAGACCGAGTGGGTCGAGATACCCTGCACATAGGCTTCCTGGATCACCGCAGTCAGCGCCTTCTCGGCCATGCGTCGCGGCTTCAGAAAGCCCGGGAAGTAGCAGCCCTTCCTCAGCTTTGATATGCGCAGCTCGACCGTTCCCGCCCGCGTCTCCCAGTCCTTCTCGCGTTAACCGTTGCGCTGGGCAAGCTGCAACGGGGACTTCTCGCCATGAGCCGCCCCAGTCAGAGCACCTATTTCCAGTTCCATAAGCAGGTGGGCGGCAAAGCCGATCATCTCGCG
>JAGRLX010000346.1 GCA_020441605.1 Alphaproteobacteria bacterium | reverse complement strand
GTTGGTGCAGCCGGGTTATGTGCATCGCTATTTCGTCGATGGTTCCCCGACAGTCACTGATGCCTACCTGGGAGACTGGAAGACTGTCCTGGCCGGCTCAGTTGGAGCCGGTGGCCGCGCGGTTTTCGCGCTGGATATCTCGAATCCCCGCTCTTTCGCGGCTACCGACGTGCTGTGGGAATTCAATAGCGACCTGGACGCAGACATGGGCCAGTTTGTTGGGCGTCCCTACATGGGCATCACCGAGGGTGGCCAGTGGGTAGCCGCGTTCGGCAATGGGCTCAACAGCGCCAATCAGCACGCTGTCCTGTTCGTCGTTGACCTCGCAAACGGCGACGTCATTGCCAAGCTGGACACAGGTGAGAATGGCGGATACGGATGTGCAACAGGGCCGGGGTGTGTAGAGGGCCCCAACGGTCTGGCGACCGCGGTTCTCGTCGATAACAGCGGAAATGGTGCCGCCGATACAATCTATGCGGGCGACTACCTCGGTAACATGTGGCGCTTCGAGCAGGACATGAGTACCGGCGCCTGGTCCATCGGCAATGGTGGTACGCCGATATTCAGGGCGCTGGACCCCACCGGCAAGCCGCAGTCAATCACCAGTGGTTCCTATACAGTGGCCAATCCGCTTGGCGGTACCATGGTGATTTTCGGCACGGGCCGCTACTTGAACGCCGATGATGCTGACGAAACCCGGCTCGGCCTCGGCACACGTGCGGCACGCGAAACGATCTACGGAATCTGGGACAGCCGCAGTTGGGATAGTGTGAATTCAACCTGGACAACCTATTTCCCGATAGCCTCGAGATCGGGAGGCGTGTATGCCGACCTCAAGAAGCAGGAAATTACCAGCTATACGCCACTGGGTGTCGGCGGTATCAATGGTTATCGGGAGGCCACTAGGAATCCGGTTGACTATCGCCTCACGGCGACCGGTCCGGGAGAGCTTGGCTGGTACCTTGACCTCGCATGCACGGCTTGTCCCTTGGGGAGCCAGGCTTCGATGAATGGCGAGCGTGTGACAGCCACGCCCCAGGGAATTCTCAGCAATGTCATATTCAATACGTTCCGCCCGGAGGGTGATAGCTGCGAACCCGGCAGCTTGAACGCGACCATGGTTCTTGACGCGTTGACCGGCGCGGCTGACTACATCCCGATTGCGCCTGAGGGCGGGTACCCGACGGGCATGCAGCCACCGGATGGTCCGCTGGCAGGAACCGACACCGTGCGTGGGCCGCCGCCTGGCGAGCCGCCAATTGTCCTGATCCGTCCGGCACCCGAGGCCTTGGCGTTGCCGGGCAGCCCGGGTTACGTACCCCCCTGTGATCCGACGGATCCGACCTGCGAAGCGCCAGTCGACGAATGCGCATGGCGCTCGCCGAATTCGGCAGGCCGGCCACCGGGCAAGGCGATCCCCTGCGGACGCATCTCCTGGCGTCAGATTCGATAGGAAGCTTTCTATAGGCGCGAGATTCGAGTCCAGGGACGGACTCTACGGTTTCGGGAATAACATGCGACCATGAAGCGCCCTGATGGATGCCACTCGGGGACAGTTCGTGCAACGAGGAGCTTAAGGTGAAAGAGACCAGGGGATTCACATTGATCGAATTGGTGATCGTCGTCGCGATCATCGCGATTCTTGCCGCGATAGCCTTGCCCTCCTACTTCGAGTACGTGCGAAGAACCCATCGTACTCAGGCAAAGACCGACATGCTCGAGATCTCACAGATGCTGGAGCGACATTTCACGCTGAATCGAACTTATGCCGGTTTCGATACCTTGGCCCACAATCGCTCACCGACCACCGGGACGATCTACTACAACTTGACCTTTACTCCGAATCCGCTGGACAACAGGTTCACGATTACCGCGGAGCCAATAGGCCCCCAGGCCGGCGACACAAAGTGCGGCACGCTTACCCTTGATCACCGAGGCATCAAGACCGCCAGTGGCCCCCTCGGAGTTGACGGCTGCTGGTAGTGTTCTGAGCCCTCCGGTTCGCAAGCTGGTGAATACGGGCGGGAGCATCAGCACCAGGCTGGCTGTTGCGGGTCCTGGCTTGTCGAAACGGGCTTCGGTGTCTATAATCCGCAGCCCTTCTGCGCCGGAATAGCTCAG
>JAGRLX010000345.1 GCA_020441605.1 Alphaproteobacteria bacterium | reverse complement strand
TCAGCGCGCCGGTGTTGCCGGCCGAAACCGCAACATCGGCCTCACCAAGCCTCACGGCATCAATTGCCAGCCACATGCTGCTCTTGCCGCGCCCCTGACGCAGGGCCTGGCTCGGCTTGGCATCCATGGCGATGGCAACGTCGGTGTGACGGATTTCGGCACGGTCCTTCAATTTGCCGTGGCGCTCGAGAAGTGGCGCAATGCGGCTACGGTCGCCAAACAATAGGAAGCGCGCATCAGGATGGCGGATCACTGCCAATTCTGCGCCCGGGATCACCATGTCGGGACCGAGATCACCACCCATCGCGTCCAGCGCTATGGTCAACTGTCTTTTCGTCTTCAAAGTCGTGCCAATGCCCCTTGCTGCGCCGAACGGCGTCGCCGCCAGGACCCGCCGCTGGTTCCGTCGCTGACATAGGTCATAAGACGCCCGGAGTCATTTTAAAAGAGGGCATTCCGCTCCGTCATTTCCGACGGAGTTTCGACAGGGCTTCGAAAGGCGATGTGCCGCCGCCAGGGCCATCCTCAGTCTCGTCGTGACCGTGGAAGGTCTCACCAGGCTTCTTGGGATACGGATCGAGCTCCAAGGCCAGGGTCTCAGCCACGGTCTCCCCCATATCGACATGGCCAGCGACGATGGGGTCGGCGTCGTCTTCCTCGTCGACGCCTTCCATCCCGGGCGGCAGAAAATAGCGCAACACCGGATAGGTCACGGTCTCGCGGAAAACCTCAAGGCTGACGACCGACACCCGGTCCAGATCGGCCTCGAGATTGCCGTCCAGCATCAGCCCGCCGCCGCGCCATGGCGTAGCGTGCAGCCGTGCGGAGAGTGCATGGACGGCGGGCACACCGAACCGTCTCGCCAGGGCATCGCACTCTGCAGGTTCGGCGGCGATCTTCTCGTGACAGCCCCCAGGGGGGACGCGATCGACTGGTAGCAAACGGGAAAATTCCGGTGGGACGAGCTTCATCCTCACGGCTCCCTGAAACTGACGGCGCCGGCGGTGATTCGCCTGGTCTCCTGTGCTGCCAGATGCTCGCGCATGGCGCGCAAGTGGGCGGCCAGTGCAGCGGCCCCGTCCGGTGGAGGGCCCCCGGCATACACATTGCGGATCAGGCTTTCCTCCAGGGAGGTCCCGCCCTCATCCAGCGCCCGGCTATAGGCGGCGATGCGGCCATAAAATACCTCGGCCATCTTGCGCACCTTCTTGCCTACCGAAAGGTCCCCCACGCCCATCTCCCGCAGCGAGCGGTCCATGTCACGGAACAACTCGTCAACCAACTCCTGACGGAACGCGGCAGCTTCGCCCTTCAACCGGTCGAGGATGACAAAGGCATGCAGCGTGATCATGTCGAATCGGCCGTCCACCGTGTCAGGCACGCCCCAGCCCACATAGAGTTCCGGGCGCCGCGCCGCAGCCACAATTGTTTCATAGAGGGAGCGCGGGGCCGTCGGCGATTTCTGAAACAACCGCTTCAGTATCATCGGCTTGCCGCCGCCTCTCGGGTGAGGCAAAAGGAAGTGTCGGCCGTGCAAATCACTTACGGATTCCTATTCTAACCTATGCAGAAATCAATACGTTCACACCTGTCTATGTGGCTTGCTGGTGCGCTTTGTGCAACCCTTCTGATAGGTTGTTCGCCGACCATCGACCATCGGGGCTATGTCGCCAAGCCCGGCTCCTTCGGACAGATCAGCAGCGGCATGTCGAAGACCGAGGTCGAAGGCATCCTGGGTTCGCCCTCGACTACCGCAAGCGTCAATTATCACGGCGACAGCTACTACTACATCACCAGCGTCACCCAGGGCCGGGCCTTCCTGACGCCAAAGGAGACCAGCCGCGAAGTCATCGCCATCCGCTTTGACCAGAACGACCAGGTGCAGAGTTTCGGTCAATACGGACTGGAAGACGGCCGGGTCATAGACATCAACAGTCGCAAGACAGCGGTAGTCGGCGAAGATACCAGCTTCCTCAAACTCCTGCTGCGCGGCGCCGGCGGCACCACGGCCGGCCCGATGCTCGGGCGGAAGCTCTGAGCCATGGACCTCATCCTGAGCGGCGGACGTGTGATCGATCCCTCGCAAGAGCTCGATGCCGTATGTGACGTTGGATTTCGTGGCGGCAAGGTCGCCGCTATCGGTAAGGTGTCCGGTACCGGACCTTCTACCGTGGTGCGGGATGTCTCCGGCCAAATCGTTACGCCAGGGTTGATCGACCTGCATACCCATGTGTACTGGGGCGGCACATCGCTCGGTATCGATGCCGAGGCCTACTGCAGAACCAGCGGCGTTACCACATCGGTGGATACGGGCTCGGCCGGGCCTGGCAATTTCAATGGCTTCCGCCGCCACGTGATCGAACGCAGTGCGGTGCGCATCCTGGCCTATCTGCACGTGAGCCATGCCGGCATCTATGGCTTTTCGCAGAATGTGATGATCGGCGAGAGCGAGGACATCCGCTTGCTCGACCCGGTTGCAGCCGCCAGGGTGGCCGACGCGAACCGCGACGTGATCGTCGGCATCAAGGTGCGCGTGGGTCGTCATGCCAGCGGCGATCAGGGCGTCGCGCCGCTGGATGTTGCGTTGCAAGTTGCAGAGGAGACCGGACTGCCTCTGATGGCCCATATCGACGAGCCCCCACCGACCTACGAAGATGTTCTCGTCCGCCTTCGCCCCGGAGACGTGCTCACCCACGCGTTCCGCCCCTTCCCCAATGCACCCTGTACCGCCCAGGGCACCGTGAAGCCGGCTGTTCTCGCCGCCCGCAGGCGTGGTGTGCTGTTCGATATCGGCCATGGCATGGGATCATTTGCCTTCAAGACAGCGCGTGCCATGCTTGCCAATGGCTTCGCACCAGATACGATTTCCTCTGATGTCCATGCCTTGTGCATAAATGGACCGGCCTTCGACCAGGTGACCACCATGTCGAAATTCCTGTGCCTCGGCATGCCGCTCGTCGAGGTCATCCGGGCGTCGACCGAACGGGCTGCCTTTGCGCTCAAGCGGCCGGAACTGGGCAGTCTCAAGCCTGGCTCAGCTGGAGACGCCACGGTCCTCTCCGTGGATGATGGCAGCTTTGACTATGTGGACGTTACCGGCGAACATCTTGCCGGAAGGCAAAAGATCAACGCCCGCGGCGTGGTGATTTGCGGCAAGTGGTGGAGTCCGGACTAGACGTCTTTGATTTCTTTTCATCTTGCGCCACAATGCGGCGCATGATGCCGGGGTTCTCGACCACAGGAGGTGGGCCATGATCCGTGCAGTTCTGCTGGCCTTGCTGTCCGTCCTATTCACTTGGCCGGCCATGGCGGAGGTGGCAACGCCCCAACTCGTCGGCGACCGGCTTCGAGCCGGCGAATTGCGTCGGCTCGAAGATGATCTCGCGGCGAGGCTTGCTGCCAATACCGCGGACGACCAGGTGCGTTATGCTCTGGGCCTCACACAGTTCCTGCGAACAATCGAAGGTATGGCCCAAGCGATGTATCAGCATGGTCTCGAGCCGCCCCGCGGCATGGAGACCGATTTTCCCTTCTTCCGCTTTCCGGTGCCGCGCAACCCCTCGCCCGAGCCACTCGACTATCAGAAGATGAGAGGCATCTTCGCTGATGCCATTTCTGGATTCGCGACCGCGGATGCAACGCTTGCCAGAATGAGTGAGACGGAGGTCAAGCTGCCGGTCGCCATCGGGCTGGCCCGCCTGGACCTCAACGGCGACGGCAAGGCCGACGACGGCGAGAGCCTGTGGAGCGTCTTCGACCGTACACTGGGCGGCGGCAATCTGTCGCCGGAGATTGCCGAGCGCTTCGTCATCACCTTCGACCGCGCCGATGCGGCCTGGCTGCGGGGCTATTCCCATCTGCTGAGCGCCTTGTTGGAGTTCGTCCTCGCCCATGACTGGAAGGACGGTTTTGATGCAAGTTTCCATATGTTCTTTCCTCGCGCCGGACTGCCCGGCACGATGCTCGACGAAGGGGTGCCTCCACGATACGCTGGATTCGATGAGCGGCCTTTGGTCGATCTCATCGCCTTCATTCATCTGATGCACTGGAAAGTTGTCGAGCCGGAGCGGCTCACGGCCAGCCTCGGCCATCTCGAACACGTGGTCAGTCTAAGCCGCGAAAGCTGGCGATTCATTCTGGCCGAAACCGACGACGAAGCCGAGTGGATCCCCTCGCCGGCGCAGAAGAACCGTGTTCTTCCGGGTGCGCCCGTAACCCAGCAAACCGTCGACGGCTGGATGATGTTCCTGTCCGAGTTCGATGCGATCCTGCAGGGCAAGACACTCATTCCGCACTGGCGGCTTGCCAAGGGCATCAACTTCCGCCGGGTGTTCACGGAGCCGCGGACCTTCGACCCAATTCTCTGGGCGCAAGGTTCGGCTGCCCTGCCCTATCTCGAGGACGGGCCGATGACTGACGGCCAGACCTGGGGTCGCATCATGATGATGTTCGAGGGCAATTTCCTGGGTTACGCGGTCTGGTTCAATTGACTGGTTGATCCGGGTCAAGGCGCAGCCACGACGCCTGGGGTTGTCTGCATGGTTCAAATACGACACGGGAGGACATTCATGATGAAGCACGGTGCCGGACTTCTGGCCGCTCTGTCTGTCGTTGCGCTGTTTGCCACCGGGTCCGCCATGGCCGCCGGGGATGCAGCCAAGGGCCATGCCCTGGCCAAGGAGGCATGCGCGCGTTGCCACGACGTCGAAAAGGGCGGGGCCTTCAAGATGCGTCCGCCGAGCTTCCAGTCGATCGCCATCTATCGCCGGGAAGATGACATCTGGGCGCGGATCTTGTCGCCCTCCCCCCATTCCGGAATGCCGGATACCCAATGGTCGCTACTGCCTGAACAGGTGCAGGATCTCCTCGCCTATATCGTCTCGCTCGATACGCCGGTGAGTCTGCCGCCGGAGTGAGGAGCGGAGGATGGCAATCGCAGCAACGATTCAGAAGAGCCCAGCCAGCGCGAGGCTTTCGGCAAGATGTGCCTGCTCCTGAGGTTGTTCATACTGAAGCAGGCCCGCTACGTGCAGCGCACATAAGTCAGGGCGGATCGATCTAGCCTGGGCAATTTGCGACGAGGCGAGACCATATTCGCCGAGCTGTGCGAAGACGGCCCCAGCGAGCGCGTGCATATAGAACCGAAGCTTCCCTACCCTAGCCAGATGATCTGCGGCCTGCACATAGCGCCGTGCGGTGAAATGCGAGAAGGCGATCTTCTCCTGTATCCAGCCTGGATTGAAGAAAGGATCTGTCTCGGCTGCTTTCTCAAACCAGGCCAAGGCTTGATCCGGAAGGCCGCGATGGACCAACACTGTGCCCCGGTTGACCATCGCAAAAGGGTTCCTCGGATTGAGCTCCAGGGCCATCTGCACATGCGTTTCAGCCATCTTGTTATCTCTGCAAGCAATGAAGACCCAACTCAGGACAGAATGGGTCGCACTGTCGCTTGGTGCAATGTCCACTGCCTGCCGTGCCAGCCTCAATGCTTCCCGCGCCACTGCCGGTGTCAGCATGGTATGGTAAGTTGCTTCCCTTATCTTGACGGCCGCCAGCAGCGAATAGGGTGCCGCATACTCCGGATCGATCTCAATCGCCCTCTCAAGCAGTGCCCGCGCTTCGGCCTTGGCTTCCAGGGTATCCCATTTGATGGCATTGGCCCGGAGAACCAACTCATAGGCGGCCAGCGATGACGGTGGCTTCAGCTTTGCATGGCGGACACTTGCGGCAGCGACACGACCCACAAGGGTCGCGGCGATCTTGCCCACCAGTTGATCCTGCATTTCAAAGACTTCTGCTTGTTCAACATCATAGCTATCGGCCCAAACCTGGTTGCCGGACACACAATCGATCAGCTTCACGATGATGCGTATGCGCCGCGCACTGCGCCGCACGCTCCCGGTGACCAGATATTGAACGCTGAGGGTTCGACCTACCTCCATGGGCTCAATATCGCCTCGGAACCGAAATGTTGCTCCGCGTGCGGCCAACAAGAGCGAGCGAAATCTCGAAAGACCAACGATGATATCCTCTGAAAGGCCATCAGCCAGAAGCTGCTGACCAGACTCCTCAGACAAGCTCGCGAACGGCAGAACAGCAACAGCAATCCTAGGCTCAGGACCTATTAA
>JAGRLX010000005.1 GCA_020441605.1 Alphaproteobacteria bacterium | reverse complement strand
CAGGACATGATTTCCGGCAGGCTGGCGCTGAAGGACGTGCCCGAGATGTGGGACGCCCAGATGCGCGCGTATCTGGGGCTGTCCACCATCGACAATCCTGGGGATGGGCCGATGCAGGACGTGCACTGGCCCTCGGGCGCCTTCGGCTATTTTCCGAGCTACACCCTGGGTGCCATGATGGCCGCCCAGCAATGGGCGGCTGTGGAACGCGCCGTCCCCGACGCCGCCAGCCGGATCGCCCGTGGCGACTTCGCCGCGATCAATGACTGGCGCAGGGCCAATATCTGGTCCAGGGCCTCGACGCTGCCGACGCCGGAGATCATGCGCCAGGCGACGGGCGAGACCCTGTCGGCCCGCCATTTCGAGGATCACCTGCGCCGGCGCTATCTCGACAGTTGAGGACATCGCCGATTTTGTGCTGGCCCGCGGCGGCAGGCTTCTCTAGCTTTGCATGCAATCATCGGTGTTTGTCGCCGCAGGAGAGTCGATTGGCCGGCTATTGCGTAACCCGCTCCCAGACACATGGCGCAACCCAGCCGATCGCCAACCGGCCCGCCATCGCCCGGCGTGTCGGAGCGAGGTGATTCTTGGGCGGTCTGTTCTGCGGCATCGACATCGGCACCACGAATCTCAAGGTGCTGCTGCTTGACGGGGGTGGCCGTACCGCATGGGTCAAGTCAATCTCCGCTCCCCGGCTGAACGACGGGTTGGGCGTGGTGACCGATGCGGCTGCGCTGGTCGGCACCCTCGAAGAGGTGATCATCGAGGGCTGGCAGGCCGTGGGTGGCGGCGTGCCGCTCGCCGCCATCGCGACCACCGGCACCGGCGAGGATGGCATCGGCGTCACCGGTGATCTGAAGCCTCTCTGCCACGCCATCGCCTGGTGGGACAAGCGGGCGGTAGCCGATGGTGAGGCCCTCAACCGGCTGCCGGAGACCCAGGCCCACCCGGAAATCCGCTTCGACTTCTGCCGCACCGGCTCGAAATGGCTGTGGCTGCGACGCGAGCGCCCGGAAGACCTGCGCGAGGCTCGCTTCTGGCTGACCCTGACCGATTATCCGGCCTGCATATGGGCCGGCGAGCCATTCATCAGCGAGACCCTGGCTGCCCGCACCGGCTGTTACGACGTCTTCGCCAGGGACTGGATCGCGCCGCTCCTGCGCCTGACCAAGGCTCCGCCCATGCCGCGCGTTCTGAAGGCCGGCGATATCATCGGCACCATGCGCCCCGGCGCCCTGCGCGCCGCCGGGGCCGCCTCTGCCCAGACCGTGCTGGCGGTCGGGGGTCACGATCATCCCCTCGCCTCTTCCGCCCTGCGGCGCATCCATCCGCTCGCCCGGGTCGACTCGCTCGGCACCGCCAACGGCACTTACGGTGAGACGACGACGCCCCGGCACGGCACGGCCGAAAGCGGTCTCGAACTGTCGGTGCCCGTTGCCGGCGGCCCAGGTGTGGCCATGATCGGCCCGACCGAGTTCGCCGTCATCATCCATGCGACGACTACCGACGACGATTTCATCCGTTCCTTTCTCGCCCAGCCGCACCTTCCCGGCACGCCGAACATGGCAGGCGATGATCCCGCCGCTCGGTTGCGCCGCGCCTTCGAGTCAGTGACCTTCCGGGCCCGGGCCTTCCTGCGCGCCATGGCGCAGTTCGGGGTTCCTGCCGGTCCGCTTTACTCCACCGGCGGCTGGACCCGTTCCACCGCGCTGGTGGAACTGCGCGCCAGCATCTATGGCGAACCCGTCATCGTCATCGACGAACCGGAGCTGACGGTTCTCTCCGCCGCTCTCTTCGCCGGCGAGGCAACACTTGGACAGGCCCCGGACTTCGCTCGGCACCATTGCCTGGTGACCGTGGACCCGCGACAGGACTGGGTCGAGGCCTATCGGGATTAGCGTGCCGTCCGGCTGCCGCGCTGCAGGATGGCCTGGGCGATGATCAGGAGCGCGAAGGACGACAGCAGTACCACGGTGCCCACCGCATTGATCTCCGGCGTCACCCCGCGACGAATCGACGAGAAGACATAGATCGGCAGGGTCACATTCGGACCGGCGACGAAAAAGGCAATGATGAAATCCTCGAATGAGAAGGTGAAAGCGAGAAGGAAGCCGGCGAGGATCGACGGCGCCAGCAGCGGCAGGACCACCTGGCGGAAGGTGCCGAGCGGCGTCGCATAGAGATCCTCCGAGGCCTCGACCAGGCTGCGGTCCATGCCCTGGAGCCGGGCCCGCACCAGCATCGCCACGACCGCCGTGTTGAACAGCACATGGGCGGCGATCACTGTCCACAATCCCATCTGGATACGGAAGCCCCACCAGGCCTCCACCGTGGGATTGACCATGTCGAACAGCGACACGAATGCGATCAGCGTGGAAATGCCGATGACGATGCCGGGCACCATGATGGCAATGTAGATGAGCGCCTCGAACACCGCCCGGATCCAACCCGAAATTCGTTCCAGCCCGAGGGCCGCGAGCGTGCCGAAAGCCGAGGACAGCACCGCATTGGTGAGCGCGATGATGACGCTGGTCATCAGCGCGCCGGTGATCAGCGGATTGGAGAAGGCCCGGCCATACCATTCGAGCGAGAAGCCTTGCCAATCCATCGCATATTTGCCGGCATTGAACGAAAAGCCGACGATCAGCGCGATCGGCGCGTAGAGGAAGACATAGATGAGCATGGCATAGAGGCGCATGGGTCAGACCAGCGCCACGCGTCGCGTGCCGCTCTTGCCGAGAACGAACCGCATGTAGAAATAGATCGTGACGAACATGATGGCGACCAGCGCCACAGACACCGCCGCCCCGAACGGCCAGTTGCGCGATTGCAGGAACAGGTCGACCAGCGCGTTGCCGATGAAGAACACCTTTCCGCCGCCCAGGAACTGCGGCAGGATATAGTCGCCCATCAGCAGGATGAAGACCAGCATCGACCCGGTGGCAACACCGGGCAGCGCCAGAGGCAATGTCACCTGCAGGAAGCTCCGCCATGGCGTGGCACCCAGGTCGGCGGAAGCTTCGAGCAGGCGCTTGTCGAGTTTCTCGAGAGAGACGTAGATCGGCGGCACCATCAGCGGCAGGAA
>JAGRLX010000344.1 GCA_020441605.1 Alphaproteobacteria bacterium | reverse complement strand
CATGCTCATGGTGCTGCGCCCCGAGAAGGAAAAGGAAGCCGAAGCGATCTTTCATAAGTGGGGGTTGGATTTCGCCATCGTCGGCAAGACCACTGACACCCTGCGCTTCGTCATCAAGCACCAGGGCGAGGTTATGGCCGATCTGCCGATCAAGCAGATGGGCGACGAGGCGCCGGAGTACGACCGCCCTTGGGTAGAGCCGAAAAAGCGGGACGCATTGAACGGCGTGCCGGCGCCAAAGGACCTCGCAGAAGCGGTCATGAAAATGGTCGGCTCGCCAGACAATGCTTCGCGCCGCTGGGTGTGGGAGCAATACGACCACCTGATCCAGTCGAATACCGCGCAGATTCCCGGTGGCGACGCCGGCGTGGTCCGAATCCGTGGCAAGAAGGCCATCGCGGTGTCGACCGACGTGACTCCCCGTTATGTTGAAGCCGATCCCTTCGAAGGTGGCAAGCAGGCGGTGGCCGAATGCTGGCGGAACCTGACGGCGGTTGGCGCCGATCCCGTCGCCATTACCGACAACCTCAATTTCGGCAATCCTGAACGGCCGGAAATCATGGGCCAGTTCGTTCTGGCTATCCAGGGCATCAGCGCAGCCTGCAAGGCACTCGATTTCCCGGTCGTCTCCGGCAACGTGTCGCTTTACAACGAGACGAACGGACAGGCGATCCTTCCGACCCCAGCCATTGGCGGCGTGGGGCTCATCCGCGATCTCGACAAGATGGCGACCCTGGCGCTCAAGTCCGCGGGCGACGCAATCCTGCTGGTGGGCGGCCATGGCACGCATCTTGGCCAATCGTCCTATCTCCGCGATGTGCTCGGCCGCGAGGATGGCACCCCGCCGCCTGTCGACCTCGACAAGGAGAGGCGTCATGGCGACTTCGTGCGGAACCTGATCAATCACAGCCAAGTAACCGCAGTTCATGATGTTTCTGACGGCGGACTGGGACTTGCGGTGGTCGAGATGGCACTGGCCGGAAAACACGGCGCCGCACTCTCGGCACTCAACCACGAGCAACTCTTCGGCGAAGACCAGGCCCGCTATGTGGTGACCTGCAAGGCCTCGGAAGCCGCCAAGATCATCACCCAAGGCCATGTGGCCGGTATCGACACGATCCGCATCGGGACTGTGACAGACGACCCGGCGTTGAAGATTGACGGCGGGCCATCTATATCTCTGGCTCAACTTTCGACTGCCCATGAAGGCTGGTTTCCAGCCTATATGGCCGGCGAACTCTGAAGGAGCAGCAGCCATGGCGATGAGCGCAACCGACATCGAACGCTTCATCAAGGAAGCCTTGCCCGACGCCACGGTTGAGATCCGCGACCTTGCCGGCGACGGCGATCACTATGCCGCGACAGTGATTTCATCGGCGTTCAAGGGCAAGAACCGGGTGCAGCAGCACCAGATGGTCTACGCCGCACTCAAAGGCCGTATGGGCGGAGAACTCCATGCGCTGGCGCTGCAGACGAGCGCTCCCGACTGAACCACCGCATACAAGCTACAAACGAGGACATCATGAGCACCATCAACACCTGGATCGACAATGAAGTGAAGACCAACGACGTCGTTCTCTTCATGAAGGGAACGCCGGACATGCCGATGTGCGGCTTCTCCGGCCGCGCAACCCAGATCCTCAATCATCTGGGCGTAGCCTTCAAGGGCGTCAACGTTCTTGATTCCGATGAACTGCGCCAGGGCATCAAGGACTACACCAATTGGCCAACCATCCCGCAGCTCTACGTGAAGGGTGAATTTGTCGGCGGTTCGGACATCATGATGGAAATGTTCCAGTCGGGCGAACTGAAGGACCTCATGGCGGAAAAGGGCCTCGCCTGAGGTCGCACCTCAGGGCAGCCTTTCCAGCATTTCACTGATCTTCGCGGCTGTCGCCCCATCGGCGACAGCCTTCGCATTTTCGAGATCCGCCCGCGCGCCAGCGATATTTCCTATCTTCAGGCGAAATGTGGCACGCACCACATGCACCTCGAAATCCTCGGGCGCCACGGCAATGGCCCGGTCAAAATCCTCGATCGCGCTCTTGCCGTCCTTGAGCAACAGTTTGGCCTCCGCGCGGTAGGCGTAGGCGCGGCCATTGGCCGGGTTTGTGAGAATTGCCGTTGTAAGATCGGCAATGGCATTTTCCGCCTCGCCGATCTGCAACAACAGGACCCCGCGCTCGAAGGCAGCGACAGCATGGGAAGGATCAGCCTCCAGAGCAGCTGTAAAGGCATCCATCGCTTCGACTAAGTCCCGTTCGCTCAACGCCTTCAAGCCGCGCGCCACGTCATCGTCCGGCGCCGCCGCCACAGTGGAGGCGAGCAGAACGGGCGCAAAAAGCAATGCAATCCAGTACCGAAGCATGGCTATCTGGTACCCGGCCCAAGCATGGGAGGCAAGTCTTGCTCCCCATTGACCTGAGGCCCCGCGTCGGGCACCCATGTCTGCCGACCTGGGTGCCCGATGTTCAACCTGAAGACACGTGCCATACTTGCGCTGCTGCTCACCATGTTCTTCTGGGGATCGGCGGCGGTATTCATGCGCACCCTGGCGCTCTCGCTCTCCCCCGAAAACTCCCTCGCCTTGCGCTACATCCTGCTGAGCGTCATCAATGTGGTCGGGCTGATCTATCTCGGCACTTGGCGCATTCCTGCCGCCGACTGGTTGCGTTTCCTGGTGGCGGGTCTGGCCGGCATGGGCGGCTATAACTGGTTCGTGAATGCCGGGTTCGCCCTGGTGCCCGCCGGCCTAGGCACGATCGTCACCATGGTCGAACCCTTGATGATCGCGATTCTGGCCGCCCTCCTCCTCGGCGAGAAACTCACACGCTACGTCTTCATCGGGGTGGCCGCGGCCTGCCTGGGGGCGGTGGTGTTGTTCTGGCAGGATCTTGCTGCGGCCTCCCCGAACACGGTCTCGCTCAAGGGCGTGGTCTACTTGTTAATCTGCTGCCTATGCTGGGCCATCTACACCATCCTGCTGAAGCCGCTGCTCGAGCGTCATGACAGTTTCACCGTTACGGCCATAACGATGCTGGTCGCGGCCCCCATGTTGATCGCTGCGGCAAGCGAGCCGCTGACTGCTCTCGCCATACGCCTCAACCCAAGTCAGTGGGCGGAACTCGTCTATCTCGTCCTGGGTTCCGGCCTGGCCGGGACACTGATGTGGAACTATGGCACCAAGCAGTTGTCAGGCAGCGCCGCCGGAACTTTCCTCTATCTCATTCCAGTAGTGGCGGTAATCTGCGGCGCGCTCGTCCTGGCCGAACCGGTTACCATCAATATCGTGATGGGTGGCGCCTTGATGCTGGCCGGAGTTGCAGCAGCTCAATTCGGACCTATCCTGCGCGGGCGGCGGTAATCCATGGAATTCCGTGCCATCGCAGCCCTGCTGTTCACCGTGATCGTGTGGGGAATCGTGCCGGTATTCTTTCGCAAGCTTTCGGTTGAATTAGGCCCCAGCGATCACCTGGCGATCAGGTACACCTTCGTCACCGTCCTGTCGGTCATTGGACTGGGTCTCTTCGGCGGCTGGCGCATCGAACGACGCGATTGGCCGCGTCTGCTGTTGATTTCAAGCGTAGGCATGGCCGGTTACAATCTTGGCGCGGCTTTCGGCTTCGAGCTCGTGACAGCCAGTGTTGGAAGCCTCGTCATTGGGACACAGCCCCTGCTGATTGCCGTCGCCGCGGCGGCAGCGGCGGGCGAACGGCTGTCGCTTGCCGCGATGGCTGGGCTTTGCGCCGGCTTCTGCGGGACAGCCCTATTGGTCTGGCCCGATGTCAACTTGAGTGGCGGCTCGTCCGATATCCTGCTTGGGGTGATCTATGTCTTTCTGTGCGGCGTGGCCTGGGCTGTCTATGTGGTTGGTGCCAAACCGCTGATCCGCAAATACGGCACCTACAGCATCACCGCCACCTCCATGTCATTGGCCACAGTGATCATGCTGCCCCTGCTCGCCAGCCCGTCGACCCTGGATACGGTCGCGGCGATGCCTGTCGATAGCTGGTTTGCCATGGGTTACGTGGGTCTGCTGTCCACGATCGTCGCCACACTGACCTGGAACTTCGGGGCAGCGCGCCTGCCTGCCGCGGCTTCCGGTGCCTTCCTCTATCTGGTGCCGGTGATCGGGGTGATCGCGGGAGCCGTGATGCTCGGCGAGTCCATAACGCCCAGCCTGCTCGCAGGCGGCGCGCTGATTCTCGCCGGAGTCGCCATCACCCAGTTCGGGCCGATGCTACACCTTGGTGGCAATCGCCAGACCATGGCCTTCGCCGCCATCATTTTCGCGGTCACAATGTGGGGTCTCATTCCGGTGGCCATGCGCTACTTGATTCTCGAGCTCTCGCCCCAGGCCGCGATGGTACTGCGTCTCTATCCCGCCGGACTGGTTGCGATCGTCGTTCTCCTGTTCATCGGTGTACGGAGGATCGAAGCCCGCGACTGGCTACGAATCACCATCGCGGCCTTCGGCGGCAATGTTGGCTACCAGGTGCTCGCGGCCTTCGGCATGAAGACGGTGCCAGCGAGTTGGACCGGACTTCTTTTCGGGCTGGAACCCGTTTTTATTGCCCTGTTTGCGGTGCTTCTGGCAGGTGAGCGGCTGACGGCCTGGCTCATTGCCGGCATCGCTTTCGCCATGTTTGGAACCGCTGCCCTCATGCTGGGCAGCTCTCTGATTCCGAATGCCGACGTCGGCCTCATGGGCCTGATCATGGTGACCCTGAGCACCATGGGCTGGGGCATCTACACCGTCGTGATCCGGCCTGTTTCACTGAAGTATGGGTCTTTTGAAGTTGCCTGCCTGGCGCTCGGCATCTCGGCTCTGCCCATGGCCATTTTCGTGACCCCCGACATGCCCCAGATAATTGCCGGCATGGGGCCGACTGCCTGGCTGTCGGTCGGCTTCGTGGTGATCTTCGGCACATTCCTCGCCACCACGGCCTGGAACTACGCCCTTGGCTACATGGAAAGCGCGATTGCGGGCATTTTCCTCTACGTGCAGCCCATCGTGGCAGCCATCGGCGGCATCGTCCTGCTTGGCGAACAGCTCACATGGCCTCTGCTGGCCGGCGGCGCCCTTATCATCGCCGGTGTAGCGATTGCCCAGTTCGGACCCCTGCTGCAAAAATCGCTACATTCGCCCAACCAAAACACGGCTGGCCAGCGCGGCTGATGGCGGCGGAGGCCCGGCCGGTCAGGCAAGCGGCTATTGGCTTCAGCTGGGTGGTGACCGGCGACGTACCCTGCCTCGCGGGCCGCCTCATGCGCCAAGGTGCGATCGGCACCTATCGCGACCTGCCAGTAAGTCCAACAATCAGCGGAAGTTTCGCCTTCGCAGATGCCAAGTCAGCCAACTTTCTGACCCCCTAGCGCGGTCCAGCCGCACGGTATCGCACGGCAAAGCGAATCCGCGCCAGGTCAACAGTTCGAGCATGCTCCGATCGCCAAACCGCTACAGACTTTGGCCCAAGATACTCTAGCAGCACTCATCGGGACGGGCTGCTAACCTATTGAGTTAAAACGTTAATTATTCTTTCATGCACTTGACGTGACAATCGATCCGTTGCCAAGATCTACGAACTGCTCATCGGATCAGGAGGGAACGTCATGGGCGATAGAGACTTTGCATGTCAGTTCGAAGGCTGGAGTTTGACCACAGCGGAAATCATGTACCGCATGCCCGACTTCCGAGACATCCTGCAAACTTACATCTGGCAGGACTATGATCTCGCGCCCAGGTTTCCTCGGCTGATCAAATTTCTCGACTTCTGGTCGCGCAACCTCGATGGGCCACTGGCCGAGGTCCGGGTCGCCCACAGCCACATCATAGGACCGGTGAGTCTGCGCCACGTAAATGACGAGTGGCGGCTGCATTGAGCCCTCAACAAGCTTCGTTGACTTAGCCAGAAGTGGCTCGCGGCCAGCGGGCCGCTCATCAGTCAGGCCGCGTCGGAGACAGGCTCGGTCGCGAATCTGCCAACCAGTTCGGTGAGGGACATGGACTGGTCCGACAAGCTGCGCGTCGCGGCATTTGCCTGTTCCACCATTGCGGCATTCTGCTGGGTGACCTGGTCGAGGCTGTCGATGGCTATGTTGACCTCCCGCAGGCCGGCACTCTGCTGTTCCACATTGCTGGCGATCTCGGTGATGGCCGAAGCGATCGTGGCAATCCGCTCCACGATACGGCCGAGCGCGATACCAGTCTCCGACACCAGCGCCACACCATGCTCGACCTGACCGCGGGACATGGTCAGCAGTTGCTTGATCTCCTTGGCCGCATCGGCCGATCGTTGTGCCAACGCTCTGACTTCCGAGGCCACCACGGCAAACCCTCGGCCAGTCTCGCCGGCCCGCGCGGCCTCCACGCCGGCATTCAGCGCCAGGAGATTGGTCTGGAAGGCAATCTCGTCAATCACACCGATGATCTGATGGATCTGGTTCGACGACTTCTCGATATTGGTCATCGCGGCGACCGCCCGGCCGACGACTTCACCGCCGTCATCCGCATCCGATTTCGCGGCCAGCACGACCTCGCGGGTCTTGGCAGCACCATCCGCCGTCTTTCTGAGCATGGCCGCGATTTGCGACATGGCAGCCGCCGTCTCCTCCAAGCTCGCGGCCTGCGTCTCGGTTCGCCGCGCGAGATCGTCGGAGGCAACGGCGATTTCTCCGCTACCCGACCGAATGCCGGCAGCGCCCGCCTTCACATGCAGAAGGGTGCTGGCGAGAGCCTCGGCGGAGCGATTGAAGGCCTGCCGCAGATGGTCGAAGTCCTGCGGAAAGATACTGCTGATGCGGTATTGAAGATTTCCTTTGGCAAGATTTGCAAGGCCGCCACCAAGTTCTCCGATGATCAGACTGGCAATGCGGGCCTTTTCTGCGGCTTCCTGCTGTCGGACCGCCTCCATCTCCCGGAGCCGCGCCTGTTCGGCCTGCTCCATGCGCTTGCTTTCTGCCTCCAGAGCCTCCGACCGATGCTTTTCCGTCTGGGCCTGTGCGTCCAGGCGACGGGTGATGAAGATCGACCCCACGCCCACGCCGAGCGCGACGACGCCCAAAAGCAGCAAAGTGAAGCGGAATGAAGAGGTATCCGTCTGCAGGTCCAACGCCTCGGACTGGGCGGATTGCGAATGGGTCAGCGCCAGGCCAATCAGTTTGTCGAGATCGCCCGTGATGCGTGCCGCCACCGAGTCGAAGTCAGCCATGAGGCGATTTCCGCCAGAGGGTCCCTCGGAGACATAGCGCTCCGCCATCTGCAGTCCCGTTGCATAATAGGGCTCGAAATGATCGATTGCTTCAGTGAGGACTTTGGCAATATCGGAAAGTCCCAGCGCAGTGCTGTCCTCCACCAGTCGCATCGCCACCTTGCGGAAGGCATCTGCGTTCATGCTCGCCTTGTCAAAGCCGTCGTTGAGTCCATCTAGCCCACGCGTCGCCGATATGTCAGTGAGCCATTGCTGGACCTGGATTACTGCGATCTGCACATCCTTTACGCCCACGACAAGGGATGCGATGCGATTCTGCCGATCGACCAGCTCGGCTTCACGTTCGAGGATTGAGGTCTGTTGCAAGCCAAACAGATAGGCTCCAGCCACCATGATCGCCAAGATCAGGCACAGGAAGGCCTGAAGCAGCTGGATCTTTGCCGCGGAAGACAGGGATTTCAGATATGGCATTGAATGTCCGGAACTTGATCGCCTTTGCCGGACAATATTGTGGCGGCACCTTTCGCGAGGCTGATGAGTTTGAGCACCGGTCAAAACAAAAGCGGCAGGGTCAACCCTGCCGCTCCTTTCGAAAGAGGCTGCGCGAACGATCAGCGCGAGTAATATTCGACCACGAAATGCGGTTCCATCTGCACCGGATAGGGAACGTCCGATAGCGACGGCACCCGCACCAGCTTGGCCGACATGGCAGAGTGGTTGGCCTCGACATAATCCGGGACGTCGCGCTCGGCCAGTTGAACGGCCTCGAGCACAACGGCCATTTCCTTGGCCTTGTCCGAGAGCTCAATCTGGTCGCCGGCACGGAGGCGGATCGACGGAATGGTCACGCGGCGGCCATTGACCTTCACGTGGCCATGGCTGACGAACTGGCGGGCGGCAAACATGGTCGGCACGAACTTGGCGCGGTACACCACCGCGTCGAGACGGCGCTCCAGCAAGCCGATGAGATTTTCGGAGGAGTCGCCCGTCATGCGCCGCGACTCTTCATAGAGTTTGCGGAACTGACGCTCGGAAATATTCGCGTAGTAACCCTTGAGCTTCTGCTTGGCCTTCAGCTGCACACCGAAGTCCGACATCTTGCCCTTG
>JAGRLX010000037.1 GCA_020441605.1 Alphaproteobacteria bacterium | reverse complement strand
TTAATAGGTCCTGAGCCTAGGATTTCGGAGGGAAGAGCATGGCTGCTCTTCCCTCTTTTGTTTGCGCCAGATCGCGGCGCAACATCGTTGCCGATGCGGAGCAACTCCATGCGGCCAAGCCGTGTGCCACCAGTTAGGGTAGGCATACTGCGGACCCGATCCTCTAGCGGATCGAGACGCCCGCAGGCCCATGCATTGCGCGGCAGTCAGATTCGGCAAATTCACCTCACAGCAAACAATCTCCGCAACCTTGCCAATATTTCTTACGCATAGTTCGTATTTTCGTCCTTAGTCTGTGTATTTTCCGGTTACTTGTTTTAATTACCTGAGTTTTATAGGGTCGTTCTAATTCTTACGCGCGGTCCATGTTGTCATAACACTCACCTTTTCCTCTCCTATGGTCAATACAATTGTGATTTAATTTCTATCTTTCAGTTTGTTGAGGCCATTTATCTATTTTATATTTACAACCAGCTATCGTTATGTCAGCTTTTACTTGTCGCGAGGCGTTCGGGGGCCAGCCGACGCAACATCGCACTGGCAGCGTTGGCATCACTTTCACAGTGCGGAACAGGCATGGCTTCGGGCATGCCATGAAAACGAAGAGGAAATTCCCATGGCCAAATCAATCTCCAGTCTCGTCCTTGGTGTGTTCGCCGCCGCCGCACTTGGCACCGCCGCGCTCGCGCAGGGTCTGAATGGCCCCAATCCAACGGCTTCTCAGTTGAAGGCAGAGTCCATGAGCCCTGTTGGTTCTCCCCTCGGCTTTACTGTCATGTGGGCTGTGGTGAATTCGAACGGAACGCTGCTACGGTCCAGTGGTGGTGGCGCCACCAAGAAGCTATCGACTGGCGTTTATGAGGTGCGGTTCAGGAGAAACATCGCCGCCTGCGCCTGGACCGGCACGCGCGGCTTTGGCACGTTCAGCGGCAGTGTGAGCGATGGCGAGATCGCCGTGACCGGCCGCGCCGGGACGACCAATGGCGTTTTCGTTCAGACCTGGGGGGCTTCCGGCGCCATAGCGGACTCACCGTTCCTGATTATGGTCGCCTGCTGATCCGGCCCAAGCAAGCAGTTCCAGGAGGGAAGAGCATTCGTGCTCTTCCCTCTTTTTGTGCCCGTCGGCAGTCATGCCAATGGCCATCAGCGGGACAAGGAACGGTGCCTTGCGCACCTCGCCCGTGCAGTCATGGGACGGTCCATGGCCACGAGGGGCCCGCCACGCTTGCCATGGGAGAGCGCCCAGAAGAA
This sequence comes from Alphaproteobacteria bacterium, assembly GCA_020441605.1. Next base: position 1,940 of record JAGRLX010000037.1, on the reverse strand, counting down.
CGGTCCGGTCATCACCCAGACCTCACTCCTCCCAGAAAGTCTAATTGTGACGTTGCTTGAATTAAACGAACGATCGCGCGATCCCCGACGGTCGAAATCGCAGTATTATCGACGCTACCGATCGATCATTCGCTATATATCATGATTTCATGCGGTCTATATGTTCTTCTCAATATCTTCTCTTCGGTCAAACATATTATGACAATCTTCCTTTTATTCATATTTTTCGAAATTTAATTGCTCTGTATATTTACAAATACGATCTGACGTGCCAGCCTTTTCGTGCCGTTAGGCGTTCCGGGGGCCAGCCGGCGCTACGTCGCACTGACAGCGTTGGTTTCACATTCGCAGTGCGAAACAGGCATGTCCAATGGGTGTGTCACCAAATCGAGGAGAAAATCCCCATGGCGAAATCAATTTCGAAAATCATCCTTGGCGTTCTTGCCGCCGCTGCGTTCGGCACGGCTGCGCTGGCCCAAGGCCTGAATGGTCCAAATCCGACGGCATCCCAGCTGAAAGCCGAGCCATTGAGCCCTGTCGGTTCTCGTCTGGGTTTCTCGGTCCTGTGGGCCGTCGTGAACTCCAACGGAACATTGCTTCGCTCCAGCGGTGGCGGTGCTACCAAGAAGCTCTCGACGGGCGTCTATGAGGTTCGTTTCAGGAGAAACATTGCGCATTGCGCCTGGACCGGCACACGCGGCTTTGGCACGTTCAGCGGTAGCGTGAGCGATGGTGAAATCGCCGTGACTGGCCGCGCCGGGACAAGCAATGGTGTCTTCGTTCAGACCTGGGGGGCTTCCGGCATTGTCGCGGACTCGCCCTTTCTGATCATGGTCGCCTGCTGATACCGGCGCCGTCATGGACCTCCGGGGGAAGGGCACCACGGGTGCCCTTCCCCCCTTCTTTGAAAACGGCCTGCTGCGAGGCGCAAACCCCTTGGAAATCGCCGTAACGCCAGACGTCTCGTCACCCCTGCCTGGTTTCGCGGAGAACACGGCACTTCAGGCCTCGTTGCTGTGATGACTGGCCGGACTTCATCGCGTGTGGCGAACCATCGCAATTGTGCCGGTGGCTGCATTAGATGCACATTTCATCGGGAATGGCTCGCATCCGGTAAGCCTGCGCGCATTTGCGCTCACCATAAGCGCCTGCGTTTGTTGACATTCTGCATAAAAGGCCGTACCCGGACGGGCAATTTTTTCAGGACCTTCGATCGTCATCACGATGTCATTGTTTCTTCGTTCCTCCGGCTTGGGCAGCTTGTCCGCCGCTGTCTTCCTCTTGGCACAGAGCTTGGCCGCAGTCGCAGCCCCCGTGCAGGGACCCGAGTGGGTGTTCGCCAATGATCCGCCCGAGGCGCAACGGTCCGTCCAGTTTTCCGGTGGCGGCCGACTCATCGGTTTCAGCGGATGCAATCCCTTCTCGGGCCCCTACGAACTCACCCAAGATGGGCTGACGATCGGAGAGGTGGTGGCAACGCGTCGCGACTGTTCCCAGGAAGCCATGGACCGCGAAACCGAATTGTTCAGGATTCTCAATCTGGTCAGGTCTGCTGAGGCCAGCCAATCGGAATTGGTGCTGAAGGCCGCTGACGGTACCCCCCTGGCAAACCTCGCGCGCCGGAGCCAGCGCTGACCGGCCTGGAGAACCGGCCTGACGCCCGCGCTCACATTGAAGACCTGTCAGGAGGCGGAGTTCGCCTCTGCCGCCGGTTTGAGCTGTACGCTCTCGCCGCAGCCGCAGGCCGATGTCTGGTTGGGATTGTTGAAGACGAAACTCGATTTCAGGGCTGTTGTCTGGTAGTCCATCTGGGTGCCGAGAAGAAACAGCACAGCCTTCGGGTCCACCAGAATCCTCACGCCCTTGTCTTCCACCACTTCATCGAGCGGCGCCTGGCTTTCGGCCCATTCCATGGTGTATTCCATGCCGGCGCAGCCGCC
>JAGRLX010000343.1 GCA_020441605.1 Alphaproteobacteria bacterium | reverse complement strand
TCGACAACGAGATCCAGGTCGCGGAACTCAGGAACTTCAAGTCCACCAACATCAAGCCGCAAGTCGACATGATCCACATGCCGAGCGGCGCCCGCGTGATCCTTCTGTCACAGGGTCGTCTGGTGAACCTTGGCAATGCCACCGGCCATCCGAGCTTCGTGATGTCGGCCTCCTTCACCAACCAGACGCTGGCCCAGATCGAGCTCTTCACCAGCGCCGGCACTGGCAAGTACAAGAACGAAGTCTATGTGCTGCCGAAGCACCTGGACGAGAAGGTGGCCCGGCTTCATCTCGCCAAGCTCGGCGTCAGGCTGACGGCCTTGCGCGACGATCAGGCAGCCTACATCGGCGTTACGCCGCAGGGCCCCTTCAAGCCGGAGTATTATCGCTACTGATGAAGGATTCCGGTCACGGCCGTTTGTAGCTATATCTCTACCGGGGCGGGTGTCGCGCTGATTCGGGCGCCATCCATTATGTGTGACCGGAGAAGGCATGGGCGCCGGTTTTGGCAGGATCTTGGCGGAAGACCCGATCGTGTTGGTCGCGATCGGGGCCGCCTTGGTGATCTTCGCCTGGGCTCTCTATGTTATCCGCCGCATGTCCAAGGACGATCACGCGGCCCGACGCCGGATTGCCGATCTCGAGCTGAGTTTGAACGAGGCGGAGGTGGCCATCGCAGCAGAGGCCCATGTCATGATCATCTGGCAGGGTCGCGATGATGCGCCACGGCGCACCCTAGGCAGTATGAAAGGCGCAGCCCATTTGCCGGACGGTGTGAACGGGGTGCTTGATTTTGCTGCTTGGCTTGACCGGGATTCGGCTGAGGAGCTTTCTGAGAAATTGAGCAAGCTCCGTGAGGCGGGCGAGCCCTTCAATATCGGAATCCGAACCCTGTCCGAAGAGTTGATCGAGGCCGACGGCCGAACGGCTGGTGGTCTTGCAACCCTCCGTTTCCGCCCATTGGCCGGCGAGCGGCGCGACGTGACTGCCCTTGCCATCGATGCCCACAAGCTCGGCAAGCAGGTGGAGCGGCTGAGCGCTGTGCTCGATGCGGCGCCGTTGCCGGTTTGGTTGCGGAACGCCAATGGAAGTCTGGCCTGGGTTAACCAAGCCTATGTGTCGGCAGTCGAAGCGGTCGACAGTTCATCGGTCGTCAATGGTGGAATTGAGATCGCCAGCGAGGGAACACTTGATCGAACATTGGCCGATCCTCAGACGAGCCTGATCGGTCGTACACATGCAGTCATTGGTGGCACCATGCGGGCCCTCAACATCCATGAACTCGCACTGACTGACGGCAAGGCGGGTTTCGCCATCGACATGACCGCGCTTGAAGAGGCCGAAAAGGAACTCGACAGGCACATCAAGGCTCATGCATCGACGCTCAACAAACTTGATACAGCCATTGCCATTTTTGGTCCCGACCAACGGCTCCGCTTCCACAATGCGGCTTATGCCAGTCTGTGGCCACTTGACTCTGCTTGGCTGGAAACACGGCCAACTGACGGAGAAATTCTGGATCGGCTAAGGTCGCAGCGGTGCATTCCCGAGCAAGCCAACTATCGGGATTGGCGAAGCAAGCAGCTTACCGCCTACACCACGATCGAGACGCGGGAGAATTGGTGGTATCTTCCAGACGGTCGGTCGATCCATGTAATATGTGAGCAGCACCCTTTCGGCGGGGTGACTTATCTCTATGAAAATGCAACCAAGGAAATCCAGCTTGAAAGCCGCTACAATGAATTGATTGGCGTTCAGCGGGAAACCTTGGACAATCTCGACGAGGGCGTTGCCCTCTTTGGGTCTGACGGCCGATTGAAACTCTTCAATCCAGCCTTCGCCACTTTCTGGAAGCTGGATCCCGTATTTCTCGAGCAGGAGCCGCATATCGAACGACTTGCCGAACATGGCCGGCGCATCGTCGCGGAGGCCTCTGCGTGGGATGAGGTTAAGTTCAATATCACCCGCCTTGAAGTCGAGCGCAATCCAATCAACGGCAAACTGGTCACCAATGACCGCATCTTGCAGTATACGGCTGTTCCACTTCCGGACGGCAATACGCTGCTGACATTCTCGGATGTCTCGGATGCGGCCAGGATCGAACGAGCTCTGAGAGATCGCGCCGATGCATTGGAGGCTGCGGACCGTCTGAAGAACATGTTTCTTTCCAACGTATCCTACGAGGTGCGCACACCGCTCACCAGTGTGGTGGGTTTTGCTGAGGGACTTCAGATGGGGCTAGCGGGACCATTGACACCCAAGCAGCAGGAATATGTGGGCGACATCCGCCGTTCTTCGGAAGAGTTGAAAACTATTATAGATGCAATAATCGATCTGACGGCGATCGACGCAGGTGCAATGGAACTGCGCCTCGAACGGATCGATATACCTCAAATCATGCAGTCTGTGGCCGAGAAGCTGGCACCCACGATTGACCGCAGGGACCTCACTTTGAAGATAGAAATGGCTTCCGACGCTAATTCTTTCGTGGCAGATCCGAAACGCATAGAGCAGATCCTCACCAATCTGCTGTCCAACGCGGTTGGATTTTCCATGCCTGGCGCAACAATTCAAATGGGTGCCAGGCTCCATGGTCCGAATGTGCAATTATGGGTTTCCGACAATGGCCGCGGTATTGATCCTGAATTTCAGAAGCGGGCATTTGATCGCTTCCAATCCCGTCCGCTTCCGGGAGGGCATCGCGGCCCGGGTCTTGGTCTTGCCATTGTCAAGAGCTTTGTTGAGCTCCACGATGGCCAGGTTTCTCTTCACTCAAAGGTCAATGAAGGCACAACGGTTCTATGTAGCTTTCCGATCAATGGTCCCCGCCTGCAACATGACACCGTGGTAGACAACGATGAGTCTCGCAGACTGGCCTGATGGCGCCGCGTTTGTCGTTGAGCGGCGGATCGACTCCGTTGATGGATTGTCACAACTTGGAGAACGTTTGTCGCTCTTTGTACGGCCGGGGATGGCCATTCTTCTTGAAGGCGAGATTGGAGCAGGCAAGTCAACGTTGGCGCGGGCGCTAATAAGGGCTCTGGCACCAAGGGTCGCCACACTTGATGTGCCAAGCCCGACATTCACGCTCGTCCAAAGTTACGATGAAACCCGCGTTCCCGTCCTTCATGCGGACCTCTATAGGATTGGCTCAACGTTTGAACTCGATGAACTTGGCCTTGACGAACTCCTCCCGTCACATCTCGTCATAGTCGAGTGGCCAGAAAGGATGGGACAGTGTCAATGGGGGGATGTCTTGCGAGTTTGCCTTACTGGTCGAGGCAAGACCCGTGCGGTCAGAATGGAAGCGACAGGATTGTGGAAATCATCAATGAAGCGAGACCAGGAAATTGATGAATTTCTAAAGAGTACCAGATGGAGTCACGCAAATCGGCAATTCCTCGAAGGAGACGCCTCATTCCGCCGCTATGAAACTCTGGAAGTGGAAGGAAGAACGTCCATACTCATGGACATGCCTGCCCGGCCGGATGGTCCGCCAGTAAGGCATGGCAAATCCTACAGTGCCATAGCCCATTTGGCTGAAGATGTTCGTGCCGTGGTTGCCATCAATCAGACATTATATGCGATGGGATATAGTGCGCCCGCTATCGAAGCCTATGATTTATGTAAGGGATTGGCCGTAATCGAAGACTTAGGCCGTTCTGTTTATGGGCGCATGATTGCAGATGGCCAAGATATGTGGCAGCCAATGCTGGCCGCTGTTGATGTTCTGGCACACATGGCGGACCGAGACTGGCCTTCCAGCATTAAGATAGATGGCGGCTGTCAGTATGATCTCAGCTCCTACGATATGGAAGCACAATTGATCGAAGTTAATCTGCTGCCGACATGGTTCTGGCCGCATTTATATGGCCGCGAAATCGGTCAAGCCGAATTGAACCAATGGAACGAGATCTGGGAAAACATCATTCCACTGACAAAACCTGATAAGCCAATTTGGACACTCCGTGACTATCATTCGCCCAATCTCATTTGGCTTGCCGAACGCGATGGTCTGCGCCGGGTAGGCTTGATTGATACACAGGACTGTGTTCTCGGCCATCCGGCATATGACCTTGTTTCACTGCTGCAGGACGCTAGGGTCGATGTCAGCCTGGAGCAGGCCGGCGACCTCTTCGACTACTATTGCCAGTTGCGCGGAGCAAAGGGCAATTTCGACCGTACGCGTTTTGAGCAAGCCTACGCGATAGTCGGGGCGCAGCGTGCCTCGAAGATCCTCGGTATCTTTGCCCGACTGTCAAAGCGTGACCAGAAGCATGGGTATCTCCGTCACATCCCGCGCGTGTCCAGATATCTCGAGCGTAACTTGGAAGCGCCCATATTGGGGTCCTTGAAAGTATGGTTTGACAGCCATTTGCCGTCGGCCGAGCGGGAGCGTCTCACTTGAATAGATTGGGCAAAGTTGCCATGGTTCTGGCGGCGGGTCTGGGGACGCGCATGCGTCCCCTTACGGATACGTGTCCCAAGCCGCTCATCAAGGTCGCAGGAAAGCCTCTGATTGAATACGGCTTCGATCGATTGCATGCTGCCGGTGTACGCCGTGCGATTGTAAATGTGCACCATCTGCCTACGCAGATCGAGGAATGGGCGCGCAAGCAACGCGGCATCGAGATTCTGATCTCGGATGAAAGAACTGAACTTCTAGACACTGGTGGTGGTGTTGCACGAGCTCTCCCTCGTCTCGGAGATGCGCCTTTCTTTGTGTTGAACAGTGACAGCTTTTGGATAGATATTGGTACGCCCGCATTATCGCGCCTGATAAGTGCCTGGGATGATTCGAAAATGGATTGTCTCCTGCTGCTGTGTCCGATCTCTCAAACGATCGGTTACGATGGACTTGGCGATTTCGTTATCGAACCCGGTGGAATGATCGCACGTCGGGATGGCTCGACATGTGACGGGCTGGCTTATGCTGGGAGCTATCTTGTGGCACCGAGACTGTTCTTGGAGGCCCCAGCGGGGAAATTTTCTATGAATGTGCTGTGGGATCGCGCGATCGCAAGAAACCGCTTGTTCGGACTGACGCATTGGGGAAAATGGTTCCATGTTGGAACGCCAGACGCTATCCCAAGTGCCGAAAGAGCGCTATTCGCCACGTAGGCTATGACTGCAGTATCGCCAAAGCTTTTCGATATTTCAGCAGACAGACCGTTTTTGAGAGTGTTGGCAAATGCCGTTCTCTCAGGGTTTCCGATGGAAGGGTCGGGACGCCACTTCGAATTGTCGCGATGGACAATACTTCTGCCCACAAGGCGAGCGGTTCGAGAACTCGAGCGTATCTTTTTCGAGCGCACCAAGTCGCAGGGATTGCTGCTTCCACGAATAAGGCCCATTGGCGACATTGATGAGGACTTGCTCTCTGAACAAGAGAACCATCTTCCAGAAGGTTTGCCCAATGCGGTGTCGCCCTCTGGTCAGATTCTGTTGCTTATGGATCTGATTGACCAGTGGTCCCAGGAAAATCCACAGACGGCTCTAGCCCGTGAGATAGCGAATGCACCCCGGTTGGCACATGAGCTCGCATTGTCTTTGGCCGAATTCATGGACAGTCTCGAAACAGAAGGTCTTGATACCGCTCGCATACCTGAACTCTACCAGTTCGAGTCCGCGAGGCATCGTGAGGCAATTCTCGAGTTGCTGTCCGTCGCAAGGGAGCGGTACCCGGCGCGTCTTCATGGCAATGGCCTGGTTAGCCCCGTCATCAGACGTACTATGGCGATCAATCGGGAAGCACAACGACTGATCGAAAGAAATCCCAACCATCCCTTCATCGCTGCTGGCTCCACTGGATCGATTCCCGCCACTCGCGAATTGTTGAAGGCAATACTGCATCTACAGAACGGAGCAGTAGTCTTGCCTGGCCTTGACTTCTTGATGGATGAGCCGAGTTGGCACGCGGTCGGTCCAACGCATCCGCAGTATGCGCTGAAGCAATTTCTTGGGTTTCTGCGCTTGGAGAGATCGAATGTTAGATCCTTGGAGACTTGCGGGCCAAGCGCACGTGTACGCCTCTCTTCGGAACTGATGAGGCCTGCGGACACCTCCCATTGCTGGCTGGACGCCATCTCCAATAGGAAGATGTCAATCCTCGATGCCATGCGCGATGTCGAACTCGTTGAGACACGCAACGTTCAAGAAGAAGCGACCGCGATCGCGCTAATTCTCAGGCAAAGCCTGGAGATCCCTGGCCGAACCGCGAGCTTCGTCACGCCTGACCGACATCTTGCCAGGCGCGTGAAGACCGAACTTCAACGCTGGGACATTTCGATTGATGACTCAGCCGGAGAACCATTGTTGAGTTGGAGTGGTGCGTCCTTGCTTCACCTTCTAGTCGAATCTGCGATGAAAGGATTTGAGAGGGACAGTCTCTCTCGCCTCCTGCGCCACGGATTTTGCTGCTTGGGAAGGGAGGAGATTGCGGCACGTGAGTGCGCTTCAATTGTCGAATTTGCGGTTCTTCGCAGTTCAGACATGCGGGTCGATGTCGGGGGAATTTCAGAAGAGCTTCGCAGACAGTGGCCCCAGGGCGAGCCTAATCCACATCGGCATCCAATTCTGCAAAAAGTCTCGAGAGGCGCTTGGGACGCCGCCACTCACTTTGCCGAGGACTTGATCACAGTGTTGATACCGATCCTCCGACCGCATCGGCGGAAGCTCTTGGATCATGTCGAAGTTCTCGTTCAGGCGCTGGAGTTACTTGCGGGGAACCGGATATGGACCGGCGATGCCGGCCGTTCACTCTGGGGCGTGGTAAGCATGCTCAAACAGGAGTCTATCTTTCTGGACGAATGTGATCTCGCCAGAGCCAGCACCATAATCACCCATATGCTTCAAACCACGGCACTGCGGCCACCTGCACCGCATCTGCCGCGGCTTTCGATTCTTGGACTTCTTGAGGCTCGACTGCTTTCACCGGATCTCATCGTTTTAGGGGGATTGAACGAAGGTAAATGGCCAGGAAATCCAGATTCTGGACCATGGTTGAACAGGCCCATGCGCGAACTGCTGGGTATGCAACAGCCGGAGCGGACAATCGGACAAACTGCACACGACTTTGCGCAAGCTTTTTCTGCACCCAGCGTCAAGCTGGTCTGGTCCCAACGCATCGACGATGCCCCCGCGGTCCCGTCGCGGTGGGTGTTACGTCTCAAGATGCTGATGAAGGCGACTGGAGCAAAATGCCACGGCGGTGCGAAATCTCCTTGGCAAGTTCTCGCCGCCAGGCTTTGCGAAACACCCAAAGTCAATCCTCGGTCCAAACCAAGACCGCGGCCGCCCGTCGCTTCACGTCCAGATCAGTTGAGTGTGACCCGAATTGAAGCATTAATCAGAGATCCCTACGCGATCTATGCGCGATATGTACTCGATCTTGAACCTCTCCAACCCATAGCGGACACACCCCAAGCTGCAATGCGCGGCATCCTTGTTCACGAGACAATTGCCAGTTTTCTTGATCAATTTCCAGTTGAGATTCCCGATAAGCCTCTGGAGGAATTTGTGCGTCTTGGAAGAGCACAATTCGATTCGCTGAAGGGAAACGAAAGCCTCGCAAGCTTCTGGTGGGCGCAATTCATGAGAATTGCCGAATGGTTGGTTGGTGAAGAACAGCGTAACCGAAAGAGAATTCGACATGTCTATTCGGAACTCGACGGCAGACTGGTGATACATATCGGTACCGAGGAGTTCGCGCTAACCTGCCGCGCCGACCGAATTGATCTGATCTGCGATGGATCGGCAAGAGTGTCAGACTATAAGACTGGTGCCGTACCAAGTGGAAAACAGGTGAGGAGTGGCCTCGCTCCGCAGTTGACTCTTCAGGCCGCTGTCGCAATCGCTGGCGGGTTCTCGGCGATTGGACCGATACCTGTCAACGAAATCGCTTATATCAAACTTGGAGGTGGAGATCCCGCAGGTGAGATCGCTCCAATTGATCTCGATCCAAATGTTCAGGCCGTGGCTCAGGGACATCTCTCTGGTCTGCTGCGGCTTTTGCTGACCTATCAATCGATTGGCCAGGCTTACCTGCCACGTGCTCTGGTGGAGAAAGAAGATGAGGTGAGAGATTACGATCATCTTTCCCGTTTTCGAGAATGGTCCCTGTCGGGCCAGGCCGACTGATGACCGAAACGCCTGCGAACACTATGCAGTTGCGGGCGTCTGATCCCCGGACTTCGGCCTGGGTTAATGCTAACGCGGGCTCTGGCAAGACACACGTTCTTGTTAGTCGTGTGCTGAGGCTGATGATCACAGGTACACAGCCGTCCAAGATAATGTGCCTTACCTTTACCAAGGCGGCGGCTGCGGAAATGGCAAACCGGCTTTTTGATCAATTAGGTGCCTGGGTGTCTATGACTGACATCGAACTGCGGCAGTCACTCGAGAGACTTGAGAATGTGCGAAGTGACGAGGCGCGCCTTCGCCGTGCCCGGCAGCTTTTCACTCTAGCCCTCGAGACCCCAGGTGGCCTGAAGATCCAGACCATTCATGCCTTCTGTGAACGAGTGCTTCAGCTGTTTCCTGTAGAAGCAGGAATCGTACCGCGATTTTCCGTCATGGACGACCGGCTGTCTGCCGAGATTCTGAAAGCGGCACAGGATAGGGTATTCTGCCAAGCCCGGTCGGAGCCGCAGACCGAGGTGGGGAAGGCTGTTGAGGACATTTGCGGACGCATGGGTGCGAATGCCTTCGACGAGGCCATTAAAGAACTGCTGAAGCGGCGTTCGAATCTTGACACAGTCATTGCCTCGTCAGCAGGTCGCAACGAGGCGCTTGATAGACTCCGGTGTCGGCTGGGTTTGGGAGCCGAAGAAACGGCAGAGTCAATCAGCCGCGCAATGGATCTTGATGTCAGAACCTATAAAGCCCTTGCGGAGGCATTGCTTGTCGGGTCTGCAAAGGACGGTGAGCGCAGTGCCTTTCTGCTCGAGGTCCTTGAGCGATCCGCCCCGAGCCTCAATGACCTCAAGAGCTTCTATCTGACCCAGAAGGATCTCCCACGCAAAGCTTCAGGTATTGCAACCAAGGCCGTGACGACTGCAGCACCATGGACAGGCGACTTCATTGCCGAAGAACAGCGTCGCCTCTGCGAAGGCCTCGACAAACTTGCCAATCTTGAACGCCTTTCGGCCAGCCGATCACTCTTGACCCTTGGATCAGAAATTCTCACCGCCTTCGAAATCGAAAAGCGACACCGTGGCGTCTACGATTTCGATGACCTTATTCTGCGAACCGGGGCATTGCTCAGAGAAAAGCCTGATGCCGCCTGGGTTCTTTATAAACTTGACGGCGGAATCGAGCATCTTCTGGTGGATGAAGCACAGGATACCAGCCCCGCCCAATGGCATATTATACAGGCGCTGACCGAGGAGTTCTTCGCCGGAGCTGGGCGCCATGAGGGAGCTCCGCGCACAGTCTTTGCGGTAGGTGACCGCAAGCAATCGATATACAGTTTCCAGGGGGCCGACCCGGATGTATTCGAGGCCGTCCACGATGACTTCGCGCGGCGTGCGGCAGCGGCCGGTCACGATCTGAGGGATGTCGACTTCACCGTATCATTCCGCTCGGCGCCGGAAATCCTCCAGGCTGTGGATGCGGTTTTCGGCAAGCAGACGTTAGCTCGCACGGGGCTTGATGGACGCTCTCCGCGGGACTGGCATCATGAGCCCGTCCGGCGACAGGTACAGGGCCTGGTCGAGATCTGGCCACTGATATCGCCGGAAGACACTGAGGAGCCGGACCCATGGACGGCACCTGTCGATCGCGAACCTGCGCATTCGCCGCGCCGCCGTCTCGCTGCCAAGCTGGCCCAGACAATCGAAGATTGGATCGGCAAGCGCCTTCTTTCCGGAGGCGGACGAACCGTCCGGCCCGAGGATATCCTCATTCTGGTGCGCGTTCGGAACGGCTTCTTCGATGCTCTTCTCCGCGAGCTCAGAAGGCGTGGCATTCCGGTGGCCGGAGCCGACCGCCTGAAATTGTCGGAGAACATTGCCATTCTCGATCTCCTCGCCTTGGCCCAGTTCTGCCTGCTGCCGGAGGATGACTATTCGCTAGCCTGCATCCTCAAGAGCCCGATTCTGGCGCTTTCCCTTACGGAAGATGAGCTCATGACCTTGGCCATGGGACGCGGCGAGAAAACCCTGTGGCGCGCCCTCTTGTCACGGACAGAACCGATATACGCTGCAGCGGTGGCACATCTGAGCCGGCTTGTGGCCATCGCACCGACGGCAAGGCCCTATGATTTCTTTGCCAGCGTACTGATCAACAGCCGCCTGCGATTCATTTCCCGGCTGGGAAGCGAAGCAAATGACGCCTTGGATGCCTTGCTGGACCAGGCCCAAACCTTCGAGGACAGCCATCCGGCCACCTTGGGGAGTTTCCTTAACTGGTTCGCTAGCGGCGATATCGAGATCAAGCGAAACATGGAGCAACCCGCCGGCGAAGTTCGGATCATGACGGTGCATGGCGCCAAGGGTCTTGAAGCGCCCATTGTCATCCTGCCTGACACGGTCTCCATGCCGGATGGACGGCAGCTGCCACCGGTCCTGATGGTGGAAACCGGCAAGGCAGGCGAGAAGCTTCCGATGCTCTCCCTCAACAAGCTCTACGCTTCTGCAACCGTCGCCGAACTTCGGGACAAGGCCGGAAGCCAGCAGGCGCACGAATACAGCAGGCTGCTCTATGTGGCGATGACCCGGGCGCGCGATGAACTGTATGTTTGTGGCTACGAGGGACGCCAGAAACCAAAGGACGAGTGCTGGTACAATCTCATCAAGAATGGCCTTGAGGGGCAAATGAGGCTCCTTTCGGAAGAGGCCGGTTCGCGCCTCGGTGCCGACCCGGTGTTTTTGGGCCGGGATATTCCAGGTCCGGGCAAGGACGAACCGCTGCCGGCATGGGTGCTGAGCAAACCGGCTGGCGAGGCACCTGTTGCCGAACCCGTCGCGATCTCGAAGCTCGTCCGTCTGCCGGCCGCGGCTATGGGCGCCGATACCAGGATGGCACGCGGCCTCGTGATCCATCGGCTGCTGCAGGTGCTGCCGGATCTTACCGCCGAAGCCCGTCCGGCCCAGGCCCTGTCCATGGTGCGGATGGCCGGCTGCGACGACTCTCTCGCCCACGCGATACTCGACATCCTCGTTCATCCCGATCTGGCGTTCATCTTTGCGCCCGACGGGCTATCGGAAGTGCCGTTGCTCGCCCACTTGCCCGACCTGGGCCTTGACGTCGCCGGCCGGATCGACCGCCTGCTGCTGTCGCCCGAGCACGTCCTCGCAATTGACTACAAGACCGGACGCGAAGTGCCTGCGGTTGCCGATGACGCAAAGCCGGATGACCTGGCACAAATGGCGGCCTATCGCGCCTGCCTGCGCCGCATTCACCCGGGTGCCGCGGTCGAGATGGCATTGCTCTACACGGCGGCCCCCAAGCTCCTGCGACTGCCCGACGCGCTGCTCGACCGCGCCTATGATCAGATTGCCGTGAACCGGCCTTGACCGGGGCCGGACCGGCTCCTACCTTCGGCACCATCAGCCACAGGCGAATCCCGCCGCAACCTCAAGAGGTTTTCATGTCTACCCACAAGGTCTCCGACCAGTCTTTCGAGCAGGACGTGCTCAAGTCCGATACGCCTGTCGTCGTCGATTTCTGGGC
>JAGRLX010000342.1 GCA_020441605.1 Alphaproteobacteria bacterium | reverse complement strand
GCGCAGGGGCAGGTGATGATCAGCACGGCAACGGCCGTCATCAGCGCATCGTGCCAGCCATGGCCGAGGATAATCCAGCCTGCCAACGTCAGGGCGGCGAGGAGATGAACGGCAGGGGCATAGAACCGCGCCAGGCGATCGGCAACGCGGATGTAGCGGGATTGACCCTGTTCTGCCGCCGCCATCAGCCGCACCAGTTCGCTCAGAAATGTATCGTTTCCTGCGGCGGTCACCCGAAAGGTAAGTGGCCCCGTGAGATTCAGTTCTCCGGCATGGACCTGCGATCCCGACTGCACCGCTTCCGGGGCCGATTCGCCAGTCAGGAGTGAGCGGTCCATGTCGCTGCTGCCGGTGATGACGATGCCATCGGCCGGCAGCCGGCTACCGGCGGCAACAGCCACCGTCATGTCCGCCTTAAGGTCGCGGGCGGCGATATGGCGTCTGACGCCATCCGTGCCGATCACTGTCGCACCTTCTGCCGAGAGCGATACCAGCTGGGCAATGGCCGAGCGCGCCCGGACCCGCATCATCTGGTCGAGATAACGGCCGGCCAGCAGGAAGAACAGCAGCATCACCGAAGCGTCGAAATAGGCATGGGCGCCGCCATGGATGGTCTCGAACAGGCTCATGGCGGAGGCCAGCAACACCCCAAGCGAAATCGGAACGTCCATGTTGGTGCGGCCATGGCGCAGGGCATTGATGGCGGAGGTGAAGAACGGCCGGCCGGCATAGGCCACAGCGGGCAGGGCGATCATGGCGGAAAGCCAGTGGAACAGGTCGCGGGTCGCCGCCTCCGCGCCGGACCAGACGGACACCGAAAGCAACATCACATTGCCGGCGGCAAAGCCAGCAACGGCGAGGGCCTTGAGCAGTGTTTTCGACTCGCGGTCGTCCTTCAGCAATCCGGTCTCGCGCGGATCGAACGGCCGCGCGACATAACCCATCGCTGCGAGGACATCGATCAGGGCCTGCGGTTCCAGCTTTCCATCCTCGTAGACGACGGCGACGCGGCGTCCTGTCAGGTTGACGCGCGCCGACTTGACGCCGTCGATCTTGCCGAGGCGTCCTTCGATGTCCGGCATGCAGGCGGCGCAGTTGGCCTGGGGTACCAGGAACTCGATACGCGATAGACCAGGACCTGCCGGCGTGATCCAGCGCTCGGCTTCGCCACCCTCCAGCCTGTAGGGCTGGAAGGCCTCGCCGTCGATGGTGCAGCACGGCAGCGTCATGGTTCAGCCTTTGACGACGAAGCGATAAATCTTACGATAGGTTTCGCCGCCGCCGTCGGCAGCGTCGACTTCCAGCTCCCATATGCCGGATGCAAGGGTGGCTGTCGCCGAGTAGCTGCCTGCGCCGTCATTGCGGAAGGCAAGGGTCTGATCCTGCCGGTCGGTCGCGGGGCGCCGCAGCTGTCCGGAGACGGCAAGGCCGCTCAGGCCCCGACCGGCGCTGTCGGTGAATTGAACCGATACGCCGGACACGTCGTGCGCGATGGTCACCGACCAGCCCAGGGCTTCCTGGGTCTTGGACCGGGCCAGATCCTGGTCGAAGGACTGGCTGGCCACATAGCCGTTCTTGACGATGAGTCCCGACCAGGTGGAATTGGCGAAATAGGCCATGGTCAAGTTGACGGCGATGATCACGCCGAAAAAGCTGACGACCCAGGCCAGCATATGCTTGCCGGTGAACTGACTTTCGCTTGCTGCGGTGGCCATGGGGATTCTCCTATTGTCCTGGAGTGTGAAAGACGGTTGCGAAGCTGCCCGACTCGGGTTGCCCGCCGTCGGCCTGTTCGACGACATCGAAGCTGAAGTCGGACTTCGTTGCCTTCAGAGCCGCGGCATCCTTGGTCGCGACATAGACCTTGAAGGCGCGCAGCTTGTCGGCGGGCACGGTAATCATGAACTCCTTGGCGTCCTTCACATCCTCGCCGACCATTTCCATCGTGGCTCCGGCAAGGCCGTTGACGGTGACCCGGAAGGTGCGTTCCTGCTGCAGCATATTGAGGATCTTGATGGTGTAGCCGTTACGGATGGCGCCGTCTGAGAGCTGCACATAGAGCGGGTTGCGGTCCGGCACGATATTGACATCCAGACGGTCGCGATTGATCAGCACAAAGAGCATGATTAGGCCGACAGATGCCCACAGCGCGGCATAGATGAAGGTGCGGGGACGCAGCAGATGGGTCCAGTCCCACTTCGTGTTCTTGTCAACGGTGTTGGCGGCATAGAGGCTCGCCGTCGAATAGGAGATCAGACCCGTGGGGCGGCTGATCTTGTTCATGACCGCATCGCAGGCATCAATGCAGAGCGCACAGTTGATGCACTCGAGTTGATTGCCGTCGCGGATATCGATGCCCATCGGGCAGACGGCGACGCAGGCATTGCAGTCGACGCAGTCGCCGACCCGCAGTCCCTGTGCCTCGGCCTTCTTGCGGCCCGCCATGCGCGGTTCGCCCCGCCAGGCGTTGTAGGTGACGATCAACGATTCCTCGTCGAGCATGGCGCCCTGGATGCGCGGCCATGGGCACATGTAGGTGCAAACCTGCTCGCGCATGAAACCGGCGAAGGTGAAGGTCGTAGCCGTCAGGATGGCGATGGTGAAATAAGCCACGGGTGCCGCCTGGCCGGTCACGACCTCCATGAACAGCGTCGGGGCGTCGGCAAAATAGAAAACCCAGAAGCCGCCAGTGGCGATGGCGATCAACAGCCAGACGATGATCTTGAGCGCCCGCTTGCGCAGTTTGCTCAGGCTCCAGGGCGCGTTGTCGAGCTTGATCCGGGCGTTGCGGTCGCCTTCGGCCCAACGCTCGACGGCCATGAAGAGATCGGTCCAAACGGTCTGCGGGCAGGCGTAGCCGCACCAGACCCGGCCGAACAGCGAGGTCACGAGGAACAGGCCAACGCCGGCCATGATCAGCAGTCCGGCTACATAGTAGAATTCCTGCGGCCAGAT
>JAGRLX010000341.1 GCA_020441605.1 Alphaproteobacteria bacterium | reverse complement strand
CGATCAACTATGCCAAGTCGCTCTACGAGACCTTCATTCCCGGCACGGAAGGTTGGCTCGACATTAACAACAACCGCGCCTTCCTTGCCGGCCAGATATCGCTGACGGCAAACGGTGTGTCGCTCTATTATGCGGCAAAGAAGGATGAGAAGTTGAAGGACATGGTGACCGACCTGCGTACCACCAACTTCCCGGTGGGTCCGGTGGGCAAGAGCGTCGAGCTCCATCAGACCACCCAGGCCATTGCCTTCAGCCACACCAAGTATCCGAATGCCTGCAAGGCCTATCTCAAGTTCATGTTCGAGGCCGACCAGATGAACGCATGGATCCAGGGCTCCAGCGCCTATTGTTGCCAGCCGCTGAAGGCCTTTGCATCGAACCCCGTGTGGACGGCCGACCCGATCCACTCGCCCTATGCGAAGGCATCGGAAACCTTGCGCCCGAATGGCTATGCGGGACCGCTGGGCTACGCTTCCGCGGCAGTCATGGCCGACTATGTGCTGGTCGACATGTTCGCTTCGGCCGTCACCGGCGCCATGTCGCCCGAGGACGCGGCAGCCCAGGCCGAGAAGCGGGCCAACCGTTACTATCGCGTCTGATCCCACGCACTCCAGCGGGCTGTCCCTTCAGGGACAGCCCGCCATCTGCGTCACCTTGCACGGAAGAGACATGTCCACGGTTTCACACAGCACGGATTCAGGCGTCTCCCGCGGGTTCTTCGCTTGGCTCAACAACAGCCGCTGGGCGCTGGGTCTGCTGTTCATGCTTCCAGCGGCCGTGTTCCTGCTCGGATTTCTCACCTATCCCCTGGGCCTAGGCGTCTGGCTCGGCTTCACCGACACCCGCATCGGCCGTCCCGGCATCTTCATCGGCATCGAAAACTACGAGTTTCTCTTCGACGACAGCGTCTTCTGGCTCTCAGTCTTCAACACCCTGCTTTACACTGCCGTCGCTTCGGTGCTGAAATTCGTACTCGGTCTGTGGCTCGCGCTGATCCTGAATGAGAAGCTGCCGTTCAAGTCCTTCTTCCGCGCCATCGTGCTCTTGCCCTGGGTGGTGCCTACGGTGCTCTCCGCCCTCGCCTTTTGGTGGATCTACGATGCCCAGTTCTCGATTGTATCGTGGTCGTTGATCAAGCTCGGCCTTCTCGACCAGCCCATCAATTTTCTGGGCGACCCGACCAATGCGCGGGCTTCGGTCATCGCCGCCAATGTCTGGCGCGGGATTCCCTTCGTGGCGATCTCCCTTTTGGCAGGACTTCAGACCATACCTCCGTCCTTGCAGGAGGCCGCGTCTCTCGACGGCGCCACCGCTTGGAAGCGCTTCCGCTACGTGACCCTGCCGATGCTAACGCCGATCATCGCCGTGGTGATGACCTTCTCTGTCCTGTTCACCTTCACCGATTTCCAGCTGATCTACGTGCTGACCAAGGGCGGGCCAGTGAATGCCACCCACCTGATGGCCACGCTCTCGTTCCAGCGCGCCATTCCGGGCGGCCAACTGGGCGAAGGCGCGGCCATCGCCGTCGCGATGATCCCGTTTCTGCTCGCGGCCATCCTGTTCAGTTTCTTTGGTCTGCAACGTCGCAAGTGGCAACAGGGCGGCCACGATTGAGGAGCATGGACCAATGAACACGCGCGCCAAGATCGCCGACGACGACCTGCACGATGCCTCGGAAGGCATGAGCTATCTGAGCAGCCTGCCGCGCCGCCTCGTGGTCGTCTATCTGCCACTCGCGGTCTTCGTCTTCGTATTGCTGTTCCCATTCTACTGGATGGCGATCACTGCCATCAAGCCGAACGATCAGCTCACTGATTATGAGAACCATAGCCCCTTCTGGGTCGTTGGCCCCACCCTCGATCACATCAGGTATCTGCTGTTCGAGACATCCTATCCGGGCTGGCTTTGGAATACCCTCTTGGTGTCCGTTGCCGCGACAATCCTCTCGTTGCTGGCATCGGTATTCGCAGCCTACGCCATCGAGCGGATACGCTTCACCGGCGCGCGCACGGTGGGGCTGCTGATCTTTCTCGCCTACCTGGTACCGCCCTCCATCCTCTTCATTCCGCTGGCTTACATCGTCTTCAAGATCGGCATCTATGACTCGCGTTTTGCGCTGATCTTTACCTACCCGACCTTCCTCATCCCCTTCTGCACCTGGCTGCTCATGGGCTATTTCCGCTCCATCCCCTACGAACTGGAGGAAAGCGCCCTGGTCGATGGCGCCTCGCGCTGGCAAATCCTGCGGCGCATCATCCTGCCGCTCGCCGTGCCAGGGCTGATATCTGCCGGCATCTTTGCCTTCACCCTGTCGTGGAACGAATTTATCTACGCCCTCACCTTCATCCAGTCGTCGGAGAACAAGACCGTGCCGGTGGGCGTTCTCACTGAACTGGTGCGCGGCGACATCTTCGAGTGGGGCGCACTCATGGCCGGCGCCCTTTTCGGATCGCTGCCGGTGGTCATACTGTACTCCTTCTTCGTGGATTACTACGTCTCCTCCATGACCGGCGCGGTGAAGGAGTAGACTGAGGAAGTCGCCCGTCCTTCAGGCGGGAGCATTCAGTCCCAGAGCCTCCCGCATATGGGCAAGGATCAGGTCGCGGCCCCGGTCGCCGGTAGACTTGCTGGCTTGCGCAGCGCTTTTCACATACCAACGATCACCGGTGAACTTCGACATATCGACCGCCTCCGGACAGAGCGACATCATCAGCGAGGTCTCGCCCTCACCGGCGTGATCGAAGGGATACTGGCGAATGGTCTCCGCCGTCATCAACGGATGGAGTTTGATCCAGTTGAAGGGATCATCGCCTCCGGCCTGCTGGGCATAGTAGCCGGCCATCGCCGCATTGCCCCACCAGCCTTCACCGCGGGACTTCTCGAGAAAGGCGAAGATCGCCTGCCGCGCACCGAACTTGAAGGCAAGATCGGTCGGCATGCCAACCGCGAAATTCTCTGACTGATGATGGATGAAGGCGTGGATGTTGCGGAACCCAACTCGCAACAGGCCCGTGAACAACTCCCGCGCGAAGGGCTGCAGGACAGACGAGTCAACCTGCACCGAGCCCATGCCTTCCGGTGGCTCAACCGCATAGCTTGCCGCACCGTAATAGAATGGGGGCATGATAACCAAGTCCGCCTCTTGCGCCAGCAATTCGAGCGACTGCGTAACCGCCAGCATGTCCATGCCGACCGCCATGTGCTCGCCGTGATATTCAAGTACTCCCAGAGGCAGCACCACCGGCCAGTTTCCCACAATGGCAGACCTGATCTGATGCGGTAACATCATTTCGTAACGCATGTGGCAGTCTCCGGCAAAAAAACTCGACGACGTGGATTTCTTATCCTAGTCTCCGCGCCCACAAGAAAAAAGCAAGTGCTGGAATGGGGAGGTAGATTTGGCTTCGGTGGGGATCGACGGCGTCCGCAAGTCCTATGGTGACCAGGAGGTGATCCATGGCGTCTCGATGGCAATCGAGGATGGTGAGTTTGTCGCCCTCGTCGGGCCGTCGGGC
>JAGRLX010000340.1 GCA_020441605.1 Alphaproteobacteria bacterium | reverse complement strand
GCCCTCGTTGACGAAGTGCTTGTAGGCGCGGATCTCGTCGGTCGGCGTCATGTCGAGGCGGATGACGTTCTCGATCAGCGAAAGTTCGGACTGCTCGGCGCTGTCGGTGTCGATGACCTTGCACGGCACCTCGTGGGTCTTGGTCACCTTGCCCGCCTCAAGCAGCGCATTGAGCGCGCGCAGGCGCCGACCACCGGCGGTCACATCGAAGAACCCGCGCCTTTTGGCGGGCACCACGATCAGGTTCTGCAGGAGGCCCTTGGCCTCGATATTGGCGGCAAGCTCCTCGATGAAGAGGTTGCTATCGTTCTTGCGGACATTGGCTTCGGACAAGCGCAGCTTGCCGAGCGGGATCATCTGGATATCGTTCACGGGAGGGCTCCTCATGGCCGGAATGGATCGAGCCGAACGGCTCAACCCCTCCAGCCCCCCTCCCCTTCTCGACACTTCAGGAACGGATTGGGGCTACGAGACACACAATCTTGTTGCGTTTATTTCGAATATTCGCTATAGATTTGGCACTTGCCGGAGAGAACCCAATGACATTGCCAGCCAATGCCTTGCCCTTTGGCAACAGGCTGCCTTCTGCCGACGATCGGCAAATCGCCAACCAGCTTCGCCGTATTCTTGCTGCGCAAAAGGCGGGCGAGGCAAAGCTGCGTGTGCCTGATCCGAAAACGAAGAAGCCGGTGGAAATTACTCTCACACCGGCGATGTCGGACCTGTTCCTCGAACTGTTGCGCCACATCGGCAGCGGTGATGCGGTTACACTCGTGCCCATCCAGCAGATGCTGACAACCCAGCAAGCTGCAGACCTGCTCAACATTTCGCGTCCTTACCTCATCAAGCTGCTTGAGAAGGAGGAAATCCCGCACAGCATGGTCGGGCGGCATCGGCGGATCAGAGCCGAGGACGTATTTGCCTACAAGGCGGCGCGGAACAAGGACCGCTCCGATGCGATGGATGACTTGATCGCGAATGACGCGGACCTCTATTGATCGAAGCCATACATGTTCGCCAACCGATACACGGCGCTAGTCGATGCATGCTCGCTTGTCAGCGCACCACGTCGCGATCTGCTTCTCACCCTCGCAGAAGCCGAATTCTTTCGAGTACGTTGGTCAACGAAGGTTCTGAGCGAGACCGAAGGCGCGCTGGAAAAGATCTTCCTTGATCGCGGGATGGAGGATGCCAAGGGCCGTGCGCGACGCGCGGTTGGAGCCATGGAAAGGGCGTTCCCAGAGGCGTTGGTCAAGCTACGCGGTCCGACCGCTGCATTAACTTTGGGCTTACCTGATCCCAAAGACGAACATGTCCTTGCCGCAGCAGTTCAGACACAAGCGCAGGCATTGGTCACGGAGAATATCGGCGACTTCCCGGACGAAATTCTCGCGCCGTTGAGCATCGAAGCGCGAACTGCGGACGATTTCATCGCCGACACTATCGCGCTCGACGAGGGGAAAGCGATTGCGGCCATTCGAATGCTGCGAGCGCGTCTCAGACGTCCTCAATTGTCGGCTGAGGACTACGTGAGGTCACTTGAAGCGCATGGCTTGTTCGTAACTGCCTCGATCCTGAACGCTCATGTGGAGTCCATCTGACAACGCATTGGCCTGGCCGGATGGCTATCACTCGACGACTGCCGACAGCACCGCCTCTGCCTTCTCCATCGGTACGAACACGCGTGTCTTGTAGGCAATGATCTCGGTGAAGCAGCCCTTG
>JAGRLX010000339.1 GCA_020441605.1 Alphaproteobacteria bacterium | reverse complement strand
GCCATCCGCTCGACCTTCATCGTCGGCTTCCCCGGCGAAACCGAGGAGGATTTCGCCTATCTCCTCGAGTGGATGAAGGACGCGCGGATCGAGCGCGCCGGCTGCTTCAAGTACGAGCCGGTTTCGGGCGCCACTGCCAACGCGCTTGGCCTGGACCCCGTTCCGGAAGAGGTCAAGCAGGAGCGCTGGGAACGTTTCATGGCGGCTCAGCAGGCGATTTCCGCCGATATCCTGCAGTCGAAGGTCGGTCGCGAGATCGACGTGTTGGTCGACGAGATCGACGAGGAAAACGATGAGGCAATCGCCCGCTCGCCGTGGGATGCGCCGGAGATCGACGGTAACGTCTTTCTGCCCGGCGAGACCGGCCTCACCCCCGGCGACAAAGTCCGGGTGCGGATCGTCGAGGCCGAGGACTATGACCTGGTCGGTGAGTGCCTTCCAGGTTGACGGCATCCTGGATCTACCAACCGTGAACTGAACTGACCTGCTCGTCCATTCCGACGCGTCGACCGGATCGCCTCGCCCGCGCCCTCATCACTCACGAGAGTTTTTCGCCAACAGGACAACGGCAGCTTGCAAGCTCCGTGACGCTGGGTGATAATTATATGCTAGCTGGTGATTTATCTCCGAACGTGCCGCTGCATTGATTGGCCGACGCAATGTTGCGCAACGGCAAATGAGAGGCGCCAATGGCCGTGACTGCGCACACTATTACAAATACAAAGATGTCGCGACCCGCCGCAAGGCTTGCCATCCTCGGTTCCTTTTCGATGCTCGGCTCATCCGGCCAGCCTCTCAACATCAGCAGCAAGAAGAACCGCGCACTTCTCGGCATTCTTGCACTGTCGCCCCGCCAGATTTCCAGCCGCGAAAGGCTCGCTTCCCTTCTCTGGGGTGACCATGGCGAAGACCAGGCACGGGCAAGCCTGCGCCAGTCTCTGGCCACACTGCGGCGCGAGATAGGTCCCGCGGACCTGGACGTACTGCGCACATCGGAGGATGGTGTAGGCCTCGATTTGAGCCTGCTCCATGTCGATGCCCTGGAGTTCCTTGATGCCGCACAAAACCAGGACACGGCGCCTCTGGCGCGGGCCGCAAAACTGTGGTCGGGTCCGCCACTCCAGGATCTCGCCTTGCGGACGGCCGCCTTCGAAGACTGGTCCAGAGCCGAAACCGAAAGACTCATCGCCGCCGCCTCAACCGTCTTCGAACGGCTCAGCCAGACGACCCAGGGCCGGGCCCGCATCGATTATGCGACAAGACTTGTGGCGCTCGATCCGCTCCGCGAGACTTCGCAGCGCGAGCTGATGCGCGCCTATGCAGGCGAAGGCGACAACGGACTGGCGCTCAAGCAATATGAGACCTGCAGGAAGCTGCTGGCGGAGGAGCTCGGCGTCGATCCTGCGCTGGAGACGACCGAACTCCGTAACCAGATCGCCACATCAAGCGAAATTGACCGGGGGAGCGGCAGTAGTCCACCGTCGCCTCCCGCCGCGGAGCGCCCCACCATTGCGGTTCTGCCGCTGCTCGGTGCCAGCAATATCGAAGGGGACGAGGAGTTCCTCGCCGACGGAATTACCGAAGACGTGATCGCTGCGTTGTCACGGTTCCGGCGCCTGGCCGTCGTATCCCGTGGCGCCGCATTTTCCTATCGTGGTCGCGATATGCCGGTCGGACAGATCGGCCGCGAACTCAATGCACAATTCGTCTTGCAGGGAACGGTACGCCAAGCCGGGCGGCGCATTCGACTGACCGCGGAATTGATCGACGCAAGCACCGGCCTCGCCTTGTGGTCAGACCGGCTGGAACATGCCCAGGAGGACGTCTTCGACGTCATCGACGATCTGTCCGGCGCAATCGCCGTGGCTGTCATCGGCAGCATCGAGGTTGAAGTCCTGCGCCGGAGCCGGAGAAAATCGACTTCGTCCTTTGGAGCCTATGAACTGTTGGTGCGCGGCCGGTCATTGCTCCAGCGCTCGAGCATGGCGGAGAAACGCGAGGCCCGTAGACTCTTCGAAGAAGCGATCCAGCTTGACCCCATCTACGCCCACGCCCATGTGCAGCTCGCCCTAAGCTATCTGCAGGAGTTCTTCTTTGACGATTCCGGCGCGGCTCTGGAACGGGCGCACCAGATTGCATCCGAGGCCCTGCTGTTGGACGAGGAGGAGCCCTGGTGCCACATGATCCTTGGCCTGACGCATCTGCATCGGCGGAATTTCGATCCCGCCGTCAAACATTGCGAGCGCGCCGTGGCCCTCAATCCGAATGACCCGTCACTCCTGGCCAGGCTCGGTCTCGTGCTGACCGATGTCGGACGCGCCACGGAAGCCATCACCGTCATAGAGCGAGCCATGGCGCTCAGTCCGCACAATCCGGACAAATACAACGACTACCTGTCGATTGCATTGTTCACTGCCGGTCAATACGAGGCGGCCGCGGCGGTCGTGGAGACCTTGCCTGTCAGCGCCTTCTACACACATGTCTGGCTGGCGGCGATTTCAATCCATCTGAATGACCCCGACAAGGCAAAAGCCCATCGCGACAGAGCCCTGGAGCTTGCCCCGGATTTCAGTGTGAGCCGTTTCGCGCGAATGGAACCGATCCGCGATCCGGCCGACCTCGCCCGCTGGACCGATGCGCTTAGAGCGGCGGGGTTTCCCGCCTGACAACATCTCTTGCGGTCTCAATCCGCTCGTGCTGGCTGCGGGACGGCGCGTGCCGGTCATCCGCCGCTCGCGGCGAGCCCTATCGTCCGCCACCACACGGCGCCCGCCGCCGTTGCAGCAATCAGTGTAACCGCTAACATCCACAACCCGATGCGGCTGCCACCCGCGTACCAGGCATAGATCGACTTGGCCAGGCTGTTGACCGCGATGGCAAGCAATATCGCATTGGCTGCGATCGTCCCTGTGCTATCCAGCCGGGCGGCCGAGATCGTCATGGCATCAACATCGGCCAGCCCCGACAGGGCCGCCAGTCCCAGCAGGCCTGCATCGCCAAAATACTGGCGGGCGAAGACGACGGCCAGCATGACCGCCGTCAGCAACAGCCCGAAGCGGAGGACTTCTCCCAGATCAAAGGGGTTCTTGAGATCGAGGCCCTTGCCGTCATGGGCTTTCACATCTCGACCGCTCTGGACGAGAAGATAGGCAATCACTGCCGAGACGGCAGCCGCCGTCATCAGCGTGGGTGCGAGCAGGACCGCCAGCGGACGGTTGATCAGTCCCGCCACGACAAGAACCCGCAGCAGCATCACGCAGCCGGCCGCCAGAATACTGCCGCCGAGCAGTTTCACATGGGCGCTGTTGCCCTTGGCCAGGCGGGCCAGGGACAGCGTGACCGCCGTCGAGGCAAAAAGCCCACCAAGTGCAGCCGCGAGGGTGAGCCCCCGCCGCGGTCCGGCCAGCTTCACAGCTGCATAGCCGGCGAAGGAGACGGTGGCGATGAGGATCGTCATCAGCCACAGGTCATGGGGATTGAGCGCGTCCCAGGGGTCGATCGGCCGATTCGGCAACAGCGGCAGGGCGATGAATGTCATCGCCGCCAGCAACAGGCCTGACTGCAGTTCGATCCAGGTGATACGGGCAAGCCATCCATGGAGCGACTTCTTGCTGGCCAGGAGGATGACGGTCACGACGCCTGCTCCGGCCGCGGCGGCGCTGTCGCCCAGGACGGCGAAAGCCCCGAGCGCGAAGGTCAGCAGAGCGGCGACCAGGCTGGTGGCGCTCAAGTCCTTGTGGCGTTCACCCTCGCGCCACATGTAAGCCGCAAGGGCAGCGCCCAGCGTCACGAAGGCCGCCCCCAGCAGGATGCGGTCTCCCTGCAGGGAAATGGCGCCCAGGATGCCTCCGAGCAGGCCGATCAGCGAATAGGTGCGAATACCGGCGGTGCGGCTGCCTTCCTTCTCGCTGCGCTCGCGCCAGCCCCGCTCCAGGCCGATGACGAAACCGATGGCCAGCGCCAGCCCTATGCGCAGGGAAAGTTGTTCGATATCCATGAAGACAACTTACGACGAACCCGGGGGGCTTGTCTTGATTCCGATGCCGATGCTCGCCGCTTTCGCTGCGGAGCAACTATCCGCGCGCAAGCCAGCCCGCGTGGCCGCTCGTTGCGCTAGGGACTCTGCGTCGCTTGTGCTGGTGGTTCCTGGTAGTCGATCCTCAGAAGTCCGCCGGATGGCGTATCCAGCACCACGGCAATGAGGTGGCGGCCGTTACCCGGGTTACTGGCAACGAATACCGCGCCAGCCCCGGTGGCATGATCGAGGTCCGAAGTGCGGTCTTCGATTCGAAAGCCCTGCAAGGCAAGGCGTGTCTTCAGACCCGCGGCCAGATCTTCACCGTCGATGGCTATTGCAGCCGTCAGATAGCCATTGACGCCACCGTCGCGCTGCACGCCGGCACCCGATTCGGTCACGTCGGCGCCGGTCGGCAGTTCGAGCCACTGCGGAAGCTGCGATTGCAATCCAGGAGACACACCAGATAGCGGCTGCACCGGCGTCGCCAGCAACCACAAGGCCACCGCACCAAGACCCGGCACAATATTGCGCATCGCACGCTCCTCTCTCAAGAGACGCTTACGCTACGCCATGTTCCCTAAGGCCGGGTTCGGCCCGAATTTACAATTTTAGACAACAAGCCGTGATCCGGCGCGCCGTCCCGTAACCGTGGACACCCGGCGTCACAGCGGAATGTTGTCGTGCTT
>JAGRLX010000338.1 GCA_020441605.1 Alphaproteobacteria bacterium | reverse complement strand
CCTGTCGCAGCCCTTCGACGTGGCCGCCGTCTTCACCGGTTCGGCCGGCGTACAGGTCAAGCTCGAAGACACCATCAAGGGCTTCAAGGGACTGTGCAACGGTGATTACGACCATCTCCCGGAACCGGCCTTCTACATGGTCGGTACCATCGATGAAGCGATCGCCAAGGCGCAGCGCCTCGCAGCTGAGGCGGCCTAAGCGCCATGGCTGGTCTTCATTTCGAACTGGTCAGCCCATCGCGGCTTCTGTTCTCCGGTGACGTGGATAGCGTGATGATCCCCGGCACCGAAGGCGAGATGACCGTGTTGCCGGCGCATGCTCCGTTGCTCTCGACCTTGCGGCCGGGTGTTGTCACTGTAGGCAAGCCGGGCGGCGGGTCCGACCGCATCTTCGTGCGGGGCGGCCTTGCCGAAGTCAATCCTCAGGGCCTCACGGTTCTGGCCGAGGTGGCGATCCCGCTCGCCGAACTCAACACCGAAGCGCTCGCCCAGCAGATCAAGAACGCCGAGGAAGACTTGGCCGACGCCAAGGATGATGAAGCCCGGCGCAAGGCTGCCGAGAACGTCGAGCACCTCAAGGCGTTGAAATCCGCCATCTGAGGTCCGGAACCCTGTGAACTGACGAGACCCGCGGGCCACGCCTGCGGGTCTTGTGCTGTCGGGACTGCCGTGGACGATTCCTCAATCCCTGCCCAGAGGTTGTCTGCCGTTAACTGCGGGTTCATGCTGATGGGGCCAAGTTTCGCCATCGCGATGGAGTCCCGATGTCTGACGCCCAGACCAAGCCCCGCAACATTCTCGGTCTGATTGCTATCGCCGCCATTCTCGGCGCCGCGCCATTGATGCTGTGGCTTGGCAAAGGCCGTCTGGCCTTTGCCTATTTGGCTCTATCCATTGCTGCAGGTGCCGGCTTCTTCATGGCCGCCATCGCCGGCATTGTGTCCCCGGAACCATTCGCAGGCATTGATCCGTCGACCGTCATCTCATTTCCGCTCTGGGCGGTGGCCGTCGCAGGGCTTTTGCACGCTCTCGTCCTGCGCCCGCAGTCACTCCACCGACCTTGGTATTCACGCTGGTATGTAGCACTCCCCAGTATTGCCATCCTCGGTCTCGCCGTCACTTTCGGCATACGCACATGGCTTTATCAACCCTTCAACAGCCCGTCCGAAAGTATGCAGCCAAACCTCATGCTGGGCGACTATTTCTTCGCCTCAAAGCTTGCCTACGGCGCAGGTTCCGATCCACAGCGGGGAGACATTGCCGTCTTCTATGGGACGCGGGATGAGGGAGTGGTCTATGTGAAACGTGTCATCGGCCTCCCAGGCGACACCATCGAAATGCGCCAAGGCCGGCTCTTTATCAATCAGACCGAAGTACCGCGAGTACGGGTCGACCTTGCGCTCGCGGTCCATTCAGAACAGAAACTCACATTCTATCGCGAAACCCTCCCCGGAGGCGCCAGCCATGTGATTGGCGAAATCAGCGATGTGGAATTTGCCGACAACACTGCTCCTGCCACGGTTCGACCCGGTCACTACTACGTCATGGGCGACAACCGTGACAACGCCGCCGACAGCCGTTTTCCGCAGCAACTTGGCACCGTCCCGCGAGAGAATTTCATTGGACCGATGACAGTGAGGTTTTGGAACTCACAAGGAGTCCCGCTTGTTGGCAGGCCCATAAGCAATCCGTCTACGGAGTGATCGGCGTGAGACCAACAGCCGGCTAAGACCCCGAACAAGCGCCTTCCTGCCTGCCCTCTACGACGTTCACTGTGACAAAGTGTAATCGCACGTCCGCGTCGGAGGAATCGGTCCGCACCACGCTCGAGTGCTGCGGACCATGGTCGCCTACGCCATGAGGTTGAACCAGTTGTTGACCGATCCGAGCTCCGGTGATGTGGGCACCGTCAGGCCTCAGGCGCGCTTCCGCCCAATGTCCTTCATCCACGACGCGCCGCCCTCGCGCCGCTGTGGTGCACCTTGGCCGCCTTCGGGCTTCGGTCCCTTGCGGTGGGGCTTTGGCGATGTCTTCCCATGGGGGCGGTTGTTGCCGCGGCCGCGGTTGCGCCCCGGAGCGGCCTTCTCTTTGCCTAGTGGACTCCAGCCGTGATTGGGCGCCAGCGACTGCACGTTCGCCAAGCCGAGCGCGTGCTCTTTCACTGGAACGGCCTGGCGGATGGTCTTCTCGATATCGCGCAGCAGTGGCCGGTCGTCGGGGGTGCAGAAGGCTATGGCTTCGCCAGCGGCGCCTGCACGGGCTGTCCGGCCAATGCGGTGAACATACGATTCGGGTACATGGGGCAGATCGTAATTGACGACATGGCTGACGCCGTCGACATCGATGCCGCGCGCGGCAATGTCAGTTGCCACGAGCACCAAAATCTTGCCGGCCTTGAAACCGGACAGGGCCCGCTCGCGATTGTTCTGACTCTTGTTGCCGTGAATGGCCGCAGCAGTGAAGCCGGCGTTGGACAAATGCTTCATCACCTTGTCAGCGCCGTGCTTGGTGCGCGTAAAGACAAGAGTGCGCGTCATGTTGTTGTCCTTGAGCAGGTCTGCCAGGAGCGCCGCCTTCTTGGCGGGATCGACGTGGATGACGCATTGATTGACGCGCTCCGCGGTGGTCGCGACCGGCGCGACTTCAACCCGTACCGGATTGGTCAGAAGGGCATCGGCCAGCCCCGCAATCTCCTTGGGCATCGTTGCCGAGAAGAAGAGGTTCTGGCGCTGCGCCGGCAGCATGGCAGTGAGCTTCCGGATGGCGTGGATGAAGCCAAGGTCGAGCATCTGATCGACTTCGTCGAGCACGAAGATCTCGACCTTCGACAGGGTCACGGCCTTGCGCTCGATGAGATCGACGAGCCGGCCAGGCGTGGCGATGAGAACATCGATGCCGCCGCGCAGGATTTCGATCTGCCGGCCGATGCCGACACCGCCGAAGACCACAGCGCGCGAGACTTTGAGGTTTCGACCATAGGTCCGGAAGGAATCCCCGATTTGTGACGCAAGTTCACGGGTCGGCGCCAGGATCAGTGCGCGTACGGTACCGCGCTGGGCGCGATCGCCCTTCTTGGCGAGATGCTCGAGGATCGGCAAGGCGAAGGCGGCAGTCTTGCCGGTGCCCGTCTGGGCGATGCCCAGAAGATCGCGGCCCTCCAGAAGGCTGGGAATCGCCCGGGCCTGAATGGGTGTCGGCCGGTCATAGCCCTCGGCAGCCAGTGCCTTTAGAATGGGCTGGGAAAGGTTAAGTTCGGTAAAGCTATCCAAGTTGGTTCTTTCGGTCGGAACAGTGGGAAACGCGGC
Organism: Alphaproteobacteria bacterium; assembly: GCA_020441605.1. The sequence goes on along the minus strand of JAGRLX010000338.1, from coordinate 10,473 downwards.
ACACCATGTCCGATTTGGCCGCGCGCGGTCATTCGCGCGAAGCCTGGTGGGCTACGTAAACAAACCCACGTGAAAGGCATGTTCGGGAGATCATCCGGTCCGAATGGCCACCAGTTGCGGCCTCACGTCATTCTTGTAATGGACCATGACGATGGGGGCTATATGGGCATGTTGCGCCGCAATGTCAAAGCAATCTTCACGCCTGCCCAAGGCGAGAGGAAACTAACTCAGGCAGATCGGCCATCCGGTTGAAGATCGCGGAGGCGCCGACTGCCAGCAACTGCGGTGCGAGGCGGGCGGGGTCGCCGTGGGTGCCGGTGAAGCCCAACACAACGCACCCGGCACGGCTGGCCGCAGTAACCCCCGTGACACTGTCCTCGATCACCAGGCACTGCGCGGGCGAGAACCCAGCGCGACGGGCCGACTCGATGAAGACATCGGGCTCCGGCTTGCCATGCGTAACATCCTCGAAAGTGGTAATTCCGGCAGTAAAATAGTCGTTCAGTCCAGTAAGCCGCAAGGCGGCTGCCACACGCTCGCCAGGACTGTTGGAGGCCACGCTGTAGGGCGCCATGCCCAGGCGCCGGAGAGTTTCAACGACACCTGCGACGGGCTTCAGTTCAGCCGCATAGAGTTCTAGCAGGCGTCGGTCCTTTTCTGCTGATATGCCTGAAGCAAAAGTTACGCCGAATTCGCTGGTCATGTCGGCGATCATGGCGGCGAATGTCTTTCCGACGAATCGGCGGTGGGCTTCTTCCTCGCTCATGACGATGCCGTGTTCGGCAAGCAGGGCGACATCGACCCGCATCGACAGCGGTTCACTGTCGACCAACACGCCGTCGCAATCGAAGATCACATGTTCGATCATCATGATGGCAGATTGTCCCGGAAGTGAAGCCGGTGTCGAGCACCAGAGGTCAAACCCGGCCTGTGCGGAACGGACGGGCCCGAGAGCAGCTTTGGCATTTCAGGCACCCAGGTGCCGGAACGACGCGATGACCTGTTCATAGACCGCGCGCTTGAAGGGCACGATGATATCGAGAATCTCGTCCATGCGGACCCAGCGCCATTGATCGAATTCCTGCTTGTGACCCGGCGGCGCAAGGTTGATCTCGCTGTCATCGCCGAGGAAACGCAGGGCAAACCACTTCTGGGTCTGGCCACGATACTTTCCGCCCCACGACCTACCGATCAGGTGAGCGGGGAGGTCGTAATTGTACCAACTCGGCGATTCGGCAATGATTTCAGCAGAAGTGACCGCCGTTTCCTCGGCAAGTTCGCGCAAGGCCGCGAGAGCCGCATCTTCGCCGGCATCTATGCCGCCTTGTGGCATTTGCCACCATCGGCCCTTGCCTTCGTCATTCTGCTTGTCGAAACGGCGCCCGATCCATACCAGGCCGTCGCGATTGATCAGCATGACGCCAACGCAAGGCCGATAGGCGGTGATATCCGATGGTTCCACCATCTCAGCCCATACGCCCCCGATAGGTCGCGCTGATCGGCACCAGCAGCAGACCACGTTCTCGGGCCTCGCGGGCCCACTCGGCAACCGTTTCGATCGTCACCTCGAGGCCTGTTCCGGTTCCGATGGCAAAACCGTTGGCGGTGGCCTCCTGCTCCAGTTGGGCGAGGGCATCGGCAATGCTGCCGGCTTCGGGACTGGCGTCGATGACGATCGCTGCGCGGAGCATCGGCAGCCCTGTTTCCTTGGCAATGGCGGGAGCCATGCTGATGGGTGCCGTGGCGTCTTCCAGATACACGAGACCGCGCTTCTTCAGTTCCAGCATCATGGGCTTCAGCACCTCGGGCGCCGCAAGAAAGCGACTGCCGAGATAGTTGGTAATGCCCGTGAAACCCGAGAAGCGGCCCATGTGCCAATGGAGCGCTGCCATGTTGTCTTCGACCGATGCATCGGTCAGCAAGGTGCGCGGGCCAGGATTGTTGCCAGGATAACCGACCGGCTCGAGCGGCAACTGAAGCAGGACTTCGTGGCCTTTTGCCCTGGCCTTGTCGACCTGGGATTGCAGGTTTTCGCCATAGGGGGCGAAGCCGAAGGTGATGTCGCCGGGCAGTTCGCTGATCGCCTTCTGCGTGAGACGGGTGTTCAGGCCCATGCCACCCAGCAGAATCGCAATCTTCGGCCGACCGGATGTCAAGACCGCGGTCGGCGTCACCTGGGCATAGACATCGGATGGCTTCTTGCCCTTGCTCGATATCCGCGGCAGGGCGCCGTCCGGCCCCGGCTCGGTTACGGCATCGATGGGCGCCGGCTTCAGAGGCCGATGGGCAGCCATGATGATCGAGGCTTCACGGGAGTAGTCTGGGGCAGATGCCGATTCTGGTTCCGGCTCGGGGGCGACTTCCGCTGCTGTGTCTTCGTCGGTAAGGCCGGCCGAAGATTCATCCGTGGCAGCTGGCTCGACAGCAGCGGTTGTCGCCGTCTTCAGCTCCTCCGGAGGCGGGATGGCTGCAATGAAGACCGGCTCACCGGCAAATGGATAGGGAATCCGCGAAAGCCAAATGCCACCGCCCACAAAGACCGTCAGCGTAAACAAGGATGCAGCCACGAAAGCGCTCGGACGCTTCGCCCACAGGCGCTCGCCCAATGATCTCCTGCGTAATGGTTTCCGCAACTCGTCGCGGGGCATGCTCACCCGGTATGGATGTGATTCGTCAGACACCGACTGTGGAGTCACAACCGTTAACGGCCTGTTAACCGTAACGGAAACCGGGGCGCGGATTGCTGCCTACGCCTCGGTCCATTGTCGAACTCAATTCGGCGTCACTTCCTTCTCGCTATCGCCGCCAGTGCCGGCATCCTTCGGCTTCACGTTGGACACGACCTTAATACCGTGGAGAAGATCAATCGCGGCTTTCAGCTGCAGGTCCTTTTCTTTGTCGGGTGGAACATAGGCCGAGGAGCCGCCACCTTCATCGCCACCGGCTTCGTTGGACAGGTGGCCGCGCAGGCCAGCTTCACCGGAGGTCGAGACATTCTTTCCCTGGAGCTCTGGCGGCAGTTCCTGTTCGATAACGATGTCGGCGTCGATCCCCTTGGCCTGGATTGACCTGCCGGAGGGGGTGTAGTAGCGCGCGGTGGTGAGACGCAGGGCTCCTTGGCCGCCGAGCGGGATGATGGTCTGCACCGACCCCTTGCCGAAGCTCCGGGTGCCGATGACCGTCGCGCGCTTGTGATCCTGCAGGGCGCCCGCAACGATTTCGGATGCGGAGGCCGAGCCACCGTTGATCAGCACGACGACCGGCTTGCCATCGGCGAGATCTCCCTTTTGGGCATTAAAGCGCTGGGTTTCGTCGGCATGACGACCCCTGGTGGAAACCACTTCGCCCCGATCGAGAAAACTGTCGGACACGGAGATGGCCATGTCGAGAAGGCCACCAGGGTCGTTGCGCAGATCAATGATATAACCCTTGGCCTTGTCGCCGAGGGTCTCGCCGAAATGGGCCATGGCCTTTTCCAGGCCTTCCTGGGTCTGCTCGGTAAACGAGCTGATCCGCACATAGCCGATGTCATTGGCTTCTATGTTGTATTTCACCGACTGTACCCGGATGCGGTCGCGAATCAGTTTGAGATCGAAAGGATCCTGCTCGCCGCGCTTGATGGTGATGACGATCGGGGCCCCGACCTTCCCACGCATCTTGTCGACGGCCTCGTTGAGGGTAAGGCCCTGAATCTCTTCGCCGTCAAGCTTGATGATGAGGTCATTGGCCAGTATTCCGGCACGGGCGGCGGGCGTGTCGTCAATCGGCGACACGACCTTGATCACGCCGCTTTCCATCGTCACCTCGATGCCCAGGCCGCCGAATTCGCCGCGCGTCTGGATGCTCATGTCCTCGAACTGCTTGGCATTCATGAAGCTGGAGTGTGGGTCGAGCGAAGCCAGCATGCCGTTGATCGCAGCCTCGACCATCTTGGCCTCGTCCGGTTCCTCGACATAGTCGGCGCGCACGCGGTCGAAGACATCGCCAAACAAGTTGAGCTGCTTATAGGTATTCGCATTGGACGCGGCGACGGCGGCATCAAACGCATGCCACATAACCGAGGCCGAAACGGCGCCGGCTGCCACCAAGCCAAGATTGCGCAACTTGTTCTTCATCGTCATCCACGAGCCTCTTTCATGCCACCGATCCACCACGGATCAGAGTCGATTGCGTCGGTACTATTCCGAAATTCTATATAGAGCACCGGACGATCATTGTGTACCACATCTCCCAAAAGTGTGACCGAAGAGGGGCCGCGCCCCATCTGGCCGATCGGCTCCCCGGCCCGCAGGTGTTCGCCAGCCGTGGTCGTCACCTTTTCCATGCCAGCGAGAAGAATTCGATAGCCGCCGCCGGGATTGAGGATAACCAGTTGACCATAGGTCCGGAATGATCCGGCAAATTCGACGTCGCCATCGGCTGGCGCCGTCACCTGGGCGCCGTCGCGGGTCACAACGGCGAGGCCCTGGGACTTGCCGCCCAGACCGTCGGGCTCGCCGAAACGGCGCAAGACCTGTCCCTGGGCAGGATAGGACAGGCGGCCCTTGGCCTCGGCAAAAACCATTTTCGGCTGCCGCCGCAGTTCTTCCTGACGGGCGCGTTCTCTTTCAGCGGCTTCGGCCTTCTTCAGTCGATCGGCTTCGGCCTTGGCGCGTTCAGCAGCAAGGTCCGCCATCAGCTGCCGGAGATTGGCGGCCCGTCCGGCAAGTTCCAGGCTGCGCTTCTGTTCCGCGTCCAGGTTGGCGTTGCCGCGGCGCACCAGTTCCTTCTTCTGGATGATGAGGGTGTCAAGTTCCCGGCTGGCGGTCGTCAGGCGGGCTATATCCTCCGTCATCACCTGTTTGCGTGCCTTGATGCTGGATCTCAGGGTCTCCAGTCTTGCCAGTTGCCTGGACAACTGATCGGCCTCGGCGCGCAGTTCCGGAACAACGGTTCCCAGCAGCATGGCGCCGCGGAGTGCAGCCAGGACATCATGCGGCTCGACCACCAGGGCGGGCGGCGGGTTCTGTTCCAACCGCTGCAGCCCGGCGAGGAGCTCCGACAGGATGTCCTGTTTCTCACCGAGATCGGCAAGCAGCAGCACTTGTTCCTCGCCCAGCCGCAGCAATTCGGCCTCGCTATCGTTGATCGCGGCCTCCCGCGATTGAATGACTCTGGAAATTTCGATTAGCCTGGCGGCGACTTCCTCCTGCTCGCGCAAGGCGGCGGCAATTTCCGCGGCGATTCGTTCCTGCTCGGCCTTCGATCCCTGGATTTGCTGCTCGACATTTTCGATCTGACGCTTCTGAGGCTCGGCGGCATTCTCCTGGGCCAGGGCCGCGCTTGCACCGGTCAGCATCAGGGATGCGGCGCAGAGAGCCATGGCGAAGCCGTGAGAATTGATCATGCCATGCGTCTGGTTATAGGTTGGCCTTGTCGAAATTGCGGCCCACGCCGGAGCCATTTCCGGGCCGACTCAGGCCCTGTGATACGGATGGTTAACCATAATCGTGACTGCCCGGTAAATCTGCTCGAAAAGCATCACCCGTACCAGCCGGTGCGGCCAGGTCATGGGACCGAATGACAACACCAGCCCGGCGCCATTGCGGATTTCGGCGGCATGGCCGTCGGGACCGCCGATCACGAAAGCAATGTCGGATGTGCCGTCATCTAGACGATGCCGTAGGGTTTCGGCAAAGGCGCTGCTGGTCAGGGCCTTGCCTCGCTCGTCGAGAACGATTGAAAAGGCCCTTGGTGGCAAGGTCGATGCCACCTGCCGGGCTTCCTCTGTCATACGTGCCGACGCTTGGGCAGCCTGGGATTCAGCAAACTCGGAAACGGCGACCTGCGTTATGCCAACCTTGCGCCCCAGTCCCCTGAGGCGGGTACAATAGTCTTCGGCCAGCTCTTTCTCGGGACCAGCCTTGAGCCGCCCGACAGCAATGACAGAGAGCCGCACCGGTCAGATGGCGGCACGCTCTTGCGGCGCGTGCTCCGACCAGAGTTTCTCAAGATTGTAAAAGCTTCTCACTTCCGGACGGAACAGATGCACGACGACATCGCCAGCGTCGACCAACACCCAATCGCACTGCGGCACACCCTCGATCCGCAGATTGCGATGACCGGTCTCCTTGAGCTTTTCGACCAGTTGATCGGCGATGGCACCGACATGGCGACTCGAGCGGCCCGATGCCACAACCATGCTGTCGGCTATGGCGCCCTTGCCGTCGAGGTCGATGGTTACAATGGCCTCGGCCTTGGCGTCGTCGAGCTGGTGCAGCACAGTTTGGAGCAGGGATGGCGCATCGGTCTTGGCCGGCTTCTTGGCCCTTGCTTTTGCCGTAGGCGTCTTCGCGGCCTTCGGTTTGGCTGGGGTTTTGGTCTTCGTCGCCTTCGCGGCCGGGCGTTTGGCGGCAGCTTTGGGCTTCGCCGCGGCCTTACGGGCAGCGGGCGTCTTCGCTGGTACTTTCAGGGGATTTGTCCTCTTTGAATGAGCAGCTTGGCATCAATCTGCTGATCTTGTCCCTACAGGGTCTCAACGAAACCAAAATACGGTCTAAACAGCTTCCATTCAAGTGGCTGCGGGCACGGATTGCGCGCCGCCTCTCCACCCGCCCTGCCGCCGTTCGGTGACGGTCTCAGGACATCTGACGTTTTCGGCGAATCGCAGTCGAGCTTTCCGGCCGCAACGGCATCGGGATAAAACACCAGGCAGGTGGTTTCATGGTCGCCAGTTGGGCGGCAAGATGAGTGGGTACCTCCTCCTCATCAAAACGCAAGGCAGCAGGCCCGCCGAGCGCACGAAGCGAATAACCCGGCCTGGCCAGGATGGCGATCGGCAATGCCGATGGGATCTCAAGCCAGTCGTTCCAGCAATGCAGGCTGGCAAAGCTGTCGGCCCCCATGATCCACACGAATTTGCCACGCCGCAGAACCGGCTCCAGACCGCGCAGGGTTTCGGCGGTGGTTCGCGACGCCATCTGCTTTTCGATGTCGGTGACCACGAAGCGGGGATGCCTGGCAATGTTGCGGGCATAGGCAAGGCGGGTCGCATATTCCCCGGTCTCACGCGAGTCCTTTAATGGATTTTGCGGTGACACGAGCCACCAGACCCAGTCCAGCTGCAACTTCTTCATGGCGTAGAGCGCCACCATGAAATGCCCGCGATGGGCTGGATTGAACGAGCCGCCGAACAGGCCGATCCGCTGACCACTTCCGAAAGGCGGGGGCTTGATCATGGTCGGGTCTGACCGGTTCCCCTGACCTGATACTTGAACGTGGTCAGTTGTTCGAGGCCGACTGGACCGCGGGCGTGAAGCTTGCCTGTGGCAATGCCGATTTCGGCACCGAAACCGAATTCGCCACCATCGGCGAACTGGGTGGAGGCATTGTGCAGCACGATGGCGCTGTCGAGTTCGCGCAGGAACCGTTCGGCCGTGACCGGGTTCGCGGTCACGATCGCATCGGTATGCTGCGAACCGTACCGCGCGATATGATCCATGGCTTGGTCAACGCCATCAACAACGCGCATCGAGACGATGGCATCGAGATATTCGGTGGACCAGTCTTCTTCACTGACGGGCTTGACCCGCGGATCTGCAGCCTGCGTTTCGGCATCGCCGCGGATTTCGCAGCCGGCGTTGATCAGAGCCTCGATGACCGGCCTGAGGTGCCGGGGCGCTCCGGCCCTGTCGACCAATACGGTTTCGGCCGCCCCGCAGATGCCGGTGCGGCGCATCTTGGCGTTGACGGCAATGCTCATGGCCATCTCGGTGTCGGCATCCTTGTCGACATAGACATGGCAAATTCCCTCGAGGTGGCTGAAGACGGGAACCCGCGCGTCCGCCTGTACACGGGCGACCAGGCTCTTTCCGCCACGAGGCACGATGAGATCAAGGCTGCCGCCCAGGCCTTCCAGCATCATCCCCACGCAATCGCGATCAGCACTCGGCACCATCTGGATGGCGGTTGCCGGAAGGCCGGCCGCGGCGAGCCCGCGCTGCAGACAGGCGACGATCGTCGAAGATGACTGGAAGCTGTCTGAACCGCCGCGCAGGATCGCGGCGTTGCCCGACTTCATGCACAGACCGCCCGCGTCAGCGGTCACGTTCGGGCGGCTCTCGTAGATGATGCCGATGACACCGATCGGCACGCGGACTCGCGAAATCTCCAGGCCGTTGGGCCTTGTCCACCGGGTCATGACTTCGCCGACGGGATCGGGAAGGGTGGCCATGTCGCCGAGCCCTTTGGCCATCGCCTCAATCCGGGCCTGATTGAGAACAAGGCGGTCAATGAAGCTCGCCTTCAAGTCTCTGGCCATCGCCGCCTCCACGTCACGGGCGTTGGCCGCTTGGATCTCCGTGGACCTGTCGCGGAGTTCTTTGGCCATCGCGCGAAGGGCGGCATTCTTCTGCTCAGACGATGCCAGAGCCAGGGATCTTGCGGCGGCGCGGGCTGCCTTGCCGAGGCTCAGCATCATGTCCCGGGTCGAATTTTCCACTTTCATGCGCGGTCTCTGTCCATCAACACCAAATCATCGCGGTGCACCAGTTCATCCCGGCCCCGGAAGCCCAGTACCTTTTCCGTCTCGGCCGATTTAAGGCCTGCGATACGCGAGGCGTCAACGGCGTCATAGGCCACCAGCCCGCGGGCAATTTCGCGCCCGCTGATCGTGACGATACCCACCGTGTCGCCACGCAGGAACGTTCCCTCGACACGCTTGACCCCGGCGGGCAGGAGGCTCTTGCCTTTAGACAGTGCAGTGACCGCGCCGTCGTCCACCACGAGTCGCCCGATGGGCTGCAATGTTCCGGCGATCCAGCGCTTGCGCGACTGTAGGGCGGACGCAGAAGCCAGGAACCAGGTACAGCGTTCGCCTTCCTTGATGCGCTTCAGGGGATGCAGCTCATGGCCTGACGCGATCACCATATTGCAGCCGGCGCCTAGGGCAATCTTTCCGGCCTCGATCTTGGTGACCATGCCGCCCGAGCCCAGGCCTGAGACGGGTTTCCCTGCCATGGCCTCGATCTCCGGGGTGATGCCGCTCACCTCCGGCAGGAAGGCTGCGCCTTTCCGTCCCGGTGGCGCGGTGTAGAGACCGTCGACGTCCGACAGCAACACCAGGCAATCGGCCGACATCATCGATGCGACGCGGGCGGCGAGCCGGTCATTGTCGCCGTAACGAATTTCGGATGTGGCAACGGTGTCGTTCTCGTTGATTACCGGCACGGCGCCCTGGCCGAGCAACGTGGAGAGCGTGGCGCGGGCATTGAGATAGCGGCGGCGCTCCTCGGTGTCGGTGAGCGTCACCAGAACCTGCGCGGCAACGATATTCCGTATACGGAAGGCCTCGGACCAGGCATGGGCAAGTGCAATCTGGCCAACCGCCGCCGCCGCCTGGCTCTGTTCCAGCTTGAGCTTGCCCTTAGGCAAGCCGAGGCTGCGCCGGCCAAGCGCTATGGCACCCGATGACACGACGATCACATCGGCGCCGCCGACCCGGGCATCGGCAAGATCACCGATCAGCGATGCCAGCCACGATGCCTTGATTGCACCGGTCTTGGCGTCGACGAGCAATGCCGAACCGATCTTGACAACGATACGTCTGGCTCGCGCGAGACGCGATGTCACGGCCGCCACTCCTCTGTGGTGACTCCGGGCGCATCGGCGCCGCGTTCGGCGGCCTTCGCAGTGTCGATGACGGTGAGAAGCTTCTTCATGACATCATCCACGCCCTTCTGGGTGGCGCCGGATATGAGTGCCGGAGTCTTGCGGACACGGCGCTTGAAATCGGCAAGCTTCGTGGCAAGGTCTTCGGCGGAAATCGCATCGATCTTGTTGAAGGCAATCACTTCTGGCTTCTTGGCAAGCGCCGGGCTGTAAGCTTTGAGCTCGGCGCGGATGATCCGATAGGCCCCAACCGGATCATCGCCCGTCACATCAATCAAATGCAGCAGCACGGCGCAGCGTTCCACGTGGCCCAGGAATCGCGTCCCCAGTCCATGGCCCTCGTGGGCTCCCTCGATGAGACCCGGAATGTCAGCCAATACGAAACTTGATCCGGCGGCGCGCACAACGCCCAGTTGCGGGTGCAGGGTCGTGAACGGATAGTCGGCAATCTTCGGCTTCGCGGCGGAGACGGCGGCGAGAAGCGTCGACTTGCCGGCATTGGGCAGGCCCAGCAGGCCGGCATCGGCAATGAGTTTGAGGCGTAGCCAGATCCAGCGTTCCTCACCCTCCTGGCCCGGATTGGCATGGCGCGGTGCGCGATTGGTAGACGACTTGAAATAGGCATTACCGAAGCCGCCATTGCCGCCCTTGGCAATGCGCACACGGTCGCCGACCTTGGCGAGGTCGGCAATGAGGGTCTCATTATCCTCCTCGAAAATCTGGGTCCCTGCCGGGACCTTCAGCACCACATCCCTGGCATTGGCGCCGGCCCGCAGCCGGCCCATTCCATGTCCGCCGGTCGCCGCCTTGAAATGCTGCTGGTAG
>JAGRLX010000337.1 GCA_020441605.1 Alphaproteobacteria bacterium | reverse complement strand
CCGAACATGGCCGGCAAATCGACCTTTCTGCGACAGAACGCCCTGATCGCCATTCTGGCACAGGCGGGTGGCTATGTGCCCGCGCGCAGCGCCCGGGTGGGACTGGTTGAACAGGTGTTCAGCCGGGTCGGTGCCTCGGACGATCTGGCACGCGGGCGGTCCACCTTCATGGTGGAGATGGTCGAGACGGCAGCCATCGTGAACCAGGCCGGGCCCAGAGCCTTTGTGATCCTTGACGAGATCGGACGGGGAACCGCGACCTATGACGGCCTGTCGATCGCCTGGGCCGTGTTGGAGCATCTGCATGGCGTGAACCGGTGCCGGGCCCTGTTCGCGACGCATTATCACGAAATGGTCACGCTGGCCGATCGGCTGGACGGGGTGGAGAATGCAACGGTCACCGTCCGCGAATGGGAGGGCGAGGTCGTCTTTCTGCACGAGGTTCGCAAGGGTGCGGCGGACCGGTCCTATGGGGTTCAGGTCGCGCGGCTGGCGGGATTGCCGGATGCGGTGATCGCCCGTGCCCGCGAGGTTCTGGACATGCTGGAACGGGGCGATCAGGGCCAGAGGGGGGCAAAGTCCCTGATCGACGATCTGCCCCTGTTCGCCGCAGTGCCCCAGCGCGCGGCCGCAAAGGCGGCGCCGGCGAGCTCGGCGGTCGAGGCGCGGCTGAAGGACATTCACCCCGACGCATTGACCCCCCGCGACGCGCTGGGGCTATTGTATGAATTGCGGGATCTGCTGGGCGAGTCCTAGAGTCGGGCGGCGGATGGGCGGCGGCGCCCATCCTGCCGACGACCGGGGCGTCAGCCCGGGGTCGAGGACACGCCGACCTGCGCCGGACGCAGAAGATGTTCGTGCAGGCGAAACCCCTCGGAGATTACCTGGATGATCTGGCCGGCCTTGGTGCCGGGAACCGGGGCTTCGAACATCGCTTCGTGGAAATGCGGGTCGAACGATTCTCCGACCTCGGGGGCGACCCGTTCGATGCCGTGGCGCGAAAAGATGTTCGACAGATCCCTGAGGGTCAGGTCCAACCCCTCGGCCAGGCCCTTGGCCTGTTCGCGCAACCCGTCGTCCATCAGCGACAACGCGCGGTTCAGGTTGTCATAGACCGACAGCATGTCCCGCGCCAGCTTCTGGCCGCCATAGATTGCGGCCTCGCGGCGGTCCTTTTCGGCCCGCTTGCGAATGTTTTCCAGATCGGCCAGCGACCGCATCAGCCGGTCACGCATTTCCGCGCGTTCGACCTCGAACGCGGCGACGGCCGCATCAAGGGCCGCGGCGGGGTCGAGATCGGGGGTGTCGGGGGTCTCGACTTGCGGTTCGACCGGGGTTTCTTGTGGCTCTGCCATGTCGTCCTCTTACTCGGAACCCAGGTCGGAGAGCATCCGTCCCACGAGCTGGGCTGTATAATCCACAATCGGCACGATGCGCCCGTAGTTCAGCCGTGTGGGGCCAATCACGCCGACCGCGCCGACAATCTTGCTGTCGGCGTTCATATATGGAGAAACCACCAGAGTGGAACCCGTCAGAGAAAAAAGCTTGTTCTCGGCGCCGATGAAAATACGCACGCCGTCGCCACGTTCGGTCAGGTCCAGAACCTCGGCGATATCGCGTTTGCGTTCCAGGTCGTCGAACAGTTCGCGGATGCGCAGCAAGCCGTCGGCATCGGTCTGATCCAGCAGGTTTGCCCGCCCGCGGACGATCAACCGTTCATGCCGCTCGCCCTCGTTTTCCCAGATCGCCATGCCCCGTTCGACCAGGTCGCCCGCGATGCTGTCGATCTCTTGCCGGCGCTGGGTGATCTCGGTGCGCAGGCGCTGGCGAAGGCCGGAGAGCGTCAGACCGCTGGCGAAGGCATTGATGAAATTCACGGCCTCGCGCAGCGACGAAGGCAGCAGGCCGGGCGGGGGTGTGAAAACCCGGTTCTCGACCTGGCCATCGGCAAACACCAGGACAACCAGCGCCCGGTCGTTCGCGATCGGCACGAATTCGATATGCTTGATCGGCGCCTCATGCTTTGGCGCGAGGACCAGACTGGCACCCTTGGTGATTCCCGAAAGCGCGCTGCCGACGCGGTCGAGCATCGTGGTGATGTCGCGCTCGTTCGTGCCGCGCGTGGCTTCCAGCATCTGGCGATCGGCGGCGGTTACCGGGTCGACCTCGAGCAAGGCGTCAACGAACAGACGAAGGCCCTGCTGCGTCGGCACCCGGCCGGCGGATACATGCGGCGCTTCGAGCAGACCGAGGTATTCAAGGTCCTGCATCACGTTGCGAATGGTCGCGGCTGACAGTTTCTCATGAAAATCGCGGGTGATGGTGCGAGAGCCGACCGGGGCGCCGCTGTGCAGATAGGATTCCACCACGCGGCGGAATACCTCGCGGGCGCGTTCGTTCAGGTCGTGAAGGGCTTTCGTCTGGTCTGAGGCGGGCATGGGTTCTGATTCGCGGTCCGTCAATCCGGTTGCATCCGGCCCGGTCGCCCCTGTATCTGGGAACAAAGCGGAGCGGGAGCCGGATATGCGTCCTTCGGGTAGAAAATTAGATGAAATGCGGACGGTTTCAATCGAAACCGGTGTGATGCGTCATGCAGAGGGCTCGTGCCTGATCAAGGTCGGCAACACGCATGTGTTGTGCTCGGCCACCGTCGAGGACCGCACGCCGCCATTTCTGAAGAACACGGGCCTGGGATGGGTGACGGCGGAATACGGGATGCTGCCGCGCGCCACCAACTCGCGCAATCGTCGCGAGGCGGCGCAGGGAAAGCAGAGCGGAAGAACTGTTGAAATTCAACGCCTTATAGGGCGATCCTTGCGCGCTGGCGTTGATCGTTCCGCGCTGGGCGAACGACAGATAACAATCGACTGCGACGTGATTCAGGCCGATGGCGGCACACGCTGTGCGGCGATTACCGGTGGTTGGGTCGCTTTGCGGCTGGCGGTTGATACGCTGATGAAGGCGCGGGCGATCGCATCGGACCCGATCATCGGGCATGTCGCCGCGGTGTCCTGTGGTTTCTATGCCGGGCAGGCTGTTCTCGATCTGGATTATGACGAGGATAGCGCCGCTGGAGTTGACGGAAACTTCATCATGCTGGGAGACGGCCGGTTGATCGAGGTCCAGATGTCTGGCGAAGGCACGGTCTTTTCCCGCAATGACCTGGATCACATGGTCGATCTGGCGGAAATCGGCGTGGCCCATCTGGTTTCGGCGCAAAAGGCGGCTTTGTGATGTCGTCCCTGGGCAATCGGCTTCTGTTCGCCACCCATAACGCGGGGAAGGTCGAGGAGATGCGCGCCCTGTTTGCGCCGCATGGCGTGACCCTGGTTTCAGCGCAGGAACTGGGCCTGGGGGAACCTGCGGAAACCGAGACCAGCTTTGTCGGAAACGCTCGGATCAAGGCCCACGCGGCGGCGCAAGCGTCAGGCTTGCCGGCGCTGGCGGATGACAGTGGCCTCTGTGTGGATGGACTGGATGGCGCGCCGGGTGTGTACACCGCAGATTGGGCCGAGGGGCCAGGTGGTCGCGACTTCATGCGTGCGATGACGCGAACGCACGAGGCTCTGGTTTCGGCCCGGGCGCCCGAGCCCTGGACTGCGCAGTTTCAGTGCGTTCTTGTCCTGGCCTGGCCAGACGGTCACGACGAGGTTTACGAGGGGTCGGTCGCTGGGCGGCTGGTTTGGCCCATTCGTGGCAAGCTCGGCCATGGCTATGACCCCATGTTTCAGCCTGACGGAAAGCGCCAGACTTTTGCCGAAATGGAGCCCTCGGAGAAGAATGGGATCTCTCACAGAGCGCGGGCGATGCAGGCCCTGCTCGCCCATCGTTTCACGTGAAACATTCCGACCTGGAGGATTGGCGAAATGGCGGTTTCGGGCTTTATGTCCATTGGCCATTCTGTGCATCGAAATGCCCTTATTGCGACTTCAACAGCCACGTCTCTTCTCGCATTGACCAGGAACGCTGGCTGAAGGCCTATGTTGCTGAAATCGCGGCGTGGGGTGAGCGAACCCAGGGGCGGGTTCTGGATTCAATCTTTTTCGGTGGCGGAACCCCGTCGTTGATGCCCCCGGAGACTGTGGCAGCTGTGATCGATGCGGCGCGCCGAGCCTGGGGATTTCGCAACAGCATCGAGATCACGCTGGAAGCCAATCCGACATCAGTCGAGGCGGGACGGTTTCGCGCTTTTTCCGACGCCGGTGTGAATCGCGTATCAATGGGTATTCAGGCACTGAATGACCGTGACTTGCGCCTGTTGGGCCGCCAACATAGCGCAAGGGAGGCGCTGAAAGCCTGGGATGTGGCAACGCACTATTTTGACCGTGCCAGTTTCGATCTGATCTATGCCCGTCAGCACCAGACACTGGAGGCATGGCGTGCCGAGCTCTCTGCCGCGCTGGCCATGGGGCCGCGACACCTCTCGCTCTATCAGTTGACAATCGAGGACGGGACGGTTTTTGGTGCCAGACACCGCGTTGGGAAGCTGCCTGGACTGCCAGACGACGAAACCTGTGCGGACATGTTCGACCTGACACAAGAGATGTGCGAGTCAACTGGTCTTGCAGCCTATGAAACGTCAAACCACGCCGTTCCAGGCGAGGAATCCCTGCACAATCAGATCTATTGGCGTTACGGTGATTATGTCGGGATTGGCCCGGGCGCCCATGGTCGCGTGACCTTGAACGGACAGAGGCTGGCGACAGTCAGCATTTCTGCACCTTCGCAATGGATTGAGCAACGCGAGAACAACATGGCCACCCAGGAAGTTCGGCTCACTGGAGAAGAACAGGCGAGCGAATACCTGATGATGTCTTTGCGACTGAATGAGGGGCTCGATCTCTCGAGGCATGGAGCGTTGCGCGGCCGGCCCCTGGCGCAAGATAAGTTGATCGTACTGGAAGAACTCGGCCTTGTCGTACAGGCAGACGGTCGACTCATCACAACCAAAAAGGGCCGCCCCTTGTTGAACGCCATTCTTCGCGAGTTGCTCTGACAGCAATCAACGGACAGAAGACAGGAGTTGGCAGAGTTGATCCAGCTGATCCAACGTCTTGTAACGGATGATGACCTGCCCTTCCCCACCAGCACGGTGATCAATCACCACGCTCATACCCAGATTCGCGGAAAGGTCGTCTTCCAGAACCTTGGTGTCCGCATCTTTTTGACGCGTATCGCCGCGTTTGTGGGATGGCTGATGTCCAACGCGGCGCGCAAGATCCTCAGTTTCGCGGACTGAAAGCCCTTCGCCCGCGACTTTCAGCGCCAAGGCAACGGGATCGGGCGCGGTTACCAATGCACGCGCATGGCCGGCCGAAATCGTACCCGCGATCACCATGTTCTGAACATCTTGCGGCAACGTCAACAGGCGCAACAGGTTGGCGATATGGCTACGGCTTTTGCCCAGAGCGTCCGCGACCTTTTCCTGGGTATGGCCGAACCTTTCGATCAGCTGTTTATACCCTGCGGCCTCTTCAATGGCATTCAGCCCTTCCCGCTGGATATTCTCGATGATCGCGACTTCCAGAACTTCCTGATCGCTGAAAGTTCGGATCAATACCGGCACCTCACCCAACCTGGCGAGTTGCGCGGCACGCCATCGGCGCTCACCAGCGACGATCTCGAACTTGCCATGCTGGCCGGCAAGGGGGCGAACGACAAGCGGTTGCACTATGCCCTTTTCCTGAATGGAACGGGACAATTCCTCGAGCGCCCGTTCATCAAAGGCGCGGCGTGGTTGCTCTGGATTGGCCTGAATTGCGTCGATCGGAAGTGTCTGCAAGGCAGATCGCTGCGGCTGCCCTTCCACAACCGGATCGTTGACACGAGCGTCGACACCAATGTCCGCCATCAAGGCAGACAGTCCCCGGCCAAGGCCACGACGCTCATTCTTGCGCTGGTTCATGTCAGGCCTCCTTGGCGAGCACTTTGTTGTTCTTGAGAAACTCTTCAGCAAAGGCGCGATAGGCCACGGCGCCTTTGGAAAGCGGATCATAGGTGAGTGCTGGCACCGCGTAGGACGGCGCCTCACTCAGACGCACGTTGCGCGGGATCACGGTTTGATAGACCAGGCCGCCCAAGGTATCGCGTGCGTCCCGCTCGACCTGCTGCGAAAGGTTGTTTCGCTGGTCGTGCATGGTTAGAAGCACGCCTTCGACCCGCAGGGCCGGGTTCGCAGTCTGCCGAATCTCACGGATGGTCAACATGAGTTGCGACAACCCCTCAAGAGCGAAGAACTCGCTCTGCAAGGGAATGAGAACCGAGTGTGCGGCAACCAGCGCATTGACGGTAAGCAAGTTCAGCGAGGGCGGGCAATCAATGAGAACAAAGTCAAAGGCTTGCTCCGTAAGACCCTTGCTTGCCAAGGAATCCCTCAGAAGAAAGCTTCGCTTGTTGACATTGTAAAGCTGAACGTCCGATGACGACAATTCGGTTGTCGACGGAATGATGCTGACGCGAGCGGTCGGAGTAGGAACAATGACCGACATAACATCCGAATCGCCCAGAAGCAGGTCGTAGATCGTGTGCGCACGTTGATCTGCGGCGATTCCGAAGCCCGTCGACGCGTTGCCTTGCGGATCCATGTCGATAACCAGAACCTTGAAACCGCTCTCTGCCAGGCTCGCGGCGAGATTGATGGCGGTCGTCGTCTTGGCAACACCGCCCTTCTGATTGGCAATGGCAACGATCTTCATCAGTCTGCTTTCTTCTGGCGAACGTTTCTAATGACCAGGATCCTGCTCTCAGGATCGACAATGCTTGGCGAAACTTGCAGGTCGAACTGACACGTTTTGCGCGCCAGATCAACTTCGCCCTGCCAGTTCCTGCCCTTCGGAAACAGGCAGATACCGTCGCTTGAGAGGTGCCGCTGAGCGTGCTGCAACAGAATGGGGAGTGGTGCGAGCGCGCGAGCGGATAGAATGTCGGCACCCGCGGGATCCATGCTTTCGATCCTCTGATTGACGACATCTACCGGCAAATCGAGAGCTGAGGCCTGAAGCTTGAGAAAAGCACACTTACGACTGTCTGACTCGACAAGAACGAACCGCGGCCGGGGTTCACGCCTCTTGCACAGAATTGCAAGGACAAGGCCGGGAAAACCGCCGCCTGCGCCAATGTCACACCATTTGTGAAAAACCTCCGGCGCGAAGTCGAGCAATTGCGCGGAATCCTGAATATGACGTCGCCAGAGATCGCGTTCACTGCCGGCTGCAATCAGGTTGATCGCTGCCGACCACTTCAGAGTGGCCGCTTCGAACTCCTGTAGAGCTTCCAGTGTTTCACGTGAAACATCCAGGCGCGCAAAGTGGCCAAGATCAAGCTTGTTTCGCACGCCGCGCCCTTTTCTCAGTGTGCAGATGAGCCAAGAGTGAGACCACCGCCGCTGGCGTGACGCCCTCAATTCGGGCAGCGGCAGCAATCGTTGTTGGTCGTGAAGAAGTCAGCTTCGCCCGGACTTCCGCCGACAAGGATGGAAGAATCGAATAATCAAACTCCGGAGGTATCTCCAAGCCTTCTTCAGTGCTGATCTTTTTTGCTTCGGCCGCCTGCCGGTCCACATATGGCGCATAGAATGCATCGATAGCGACCTGAGAGAGGACTGAGCGATCAACGCCTGGTAAAACTGACGCGAGCGCTTCCACCGTGCCATGCTCGGACTGAATCAAGGCCGCGACGTCCAGATAACTGCGTCTCCTACCATCCTTTGGCCGAACCAGCGGCACCTTTGCCCAATCAGAAACGCCGAAATCCTGAGCGTCCAGCTGCGACCTGAGGTCTCTCAAGTGCTTCATCTTTCTCTCAAACTGGATCCGTCGACCTGATGAAACCAAACCATGCTGCTCCGCCAAAGCGGTGAGCCTCTGGTCTGCGTTGTCAGCGCGAAGTGATAGTCGATATTCTGCGCGAGACGTGAACATTCGATAGGGTTCCGTAACGCCTTTTGAAGTCAGATCATCAACCATGACCCCAACATAGCTGTCAAACCGGCTCAATGGCAGGAGGTCTCCCCGGCCCGCTCGAGCAGCAGCATTGGCACCGGCAAGCAGGCCTTGTGCACCCGCCTCTTCATAGCCGGTTGTGCCATTGATCTGGCCAGCCAGAAAAAGCCCTGTAATAGGTTGGAACTCCAAATGTGGCGTCAGAGAACGGGGATCGATGAAGTCGTACTCGATCGCATAGCCAAACTGCTGAATTTCAACCTGTTCAAGGCCGCGGATCGACTTGATGAAAGCCTCTTGCACATCCCTGGGCAGCGACGTTGAAATGCCGTTTGGGTAGACTGTCGGACTTTCCAGCCCCTCGGGTTCCAGAAAGACATTGTGCGAGATCTTTTCAGCAAATCGCGTCACCTTGTCCTCGACCGACGGACAGTATCGAGGGCCAATGCCGGTGATGTTCCCCGAGCGCATGGCAGACAGATGAAGGCTGTCGCGAATGATCTCATGTGTGCGTTCGTTTGTCTCGGTTACACCACAAGAGATCTGCCGTGCAACGGGAGCGACATTCATAAACGACATCATGACAGGGCTTTCATCCCCGTCTTGCCGGCCAATC
>JAGRLX010000336.1 GCA_020441605.1 Alphaproteobacteria bacterium | reverse complement strand
CGTCCGTCGCCTCCCTGGCGGCCACCGGCCGTGCCTGGTGCACCGCGTGGTTGCCCAGCATGCGGATCACGTCCATCTTGGCGAGCAACGCCGGCCCCACCAGCTGCCGCAGGCTGGGCTCGGCCAGAAAGGCCGCCAGATCGGCCTTGTAGGGCAGGCGCAGCGCCCCGCCCCGCCCGCCTTCCGCCTGGAACAGCCAGGCCACCGTCAGCTCCAGCGTGCGGCGGGCGTAGAAGCAGGCCGTGCGCGGATCGGTCAGCGCCGCCTGCTCGGCGCGCAAGGCCTCGGCGTGCAGGTCCGGCCAGTCGGCGGCCAGGAAGGCGAAGTTCGATCCCGTCACGGCGCGGCATCCATGGGCAAGGGCTCGTTGGCAAACAGGTTGACGTAGGGCTCGTACCTGAAGCGCCGGTTGCGCGCATGCCCGGTCATTTCTCTCAGCACGTCCAGCTCCACCAGGCGGCGGACCAGGGTGTTGGCCGCCGCATAGGTGGTGCCGGTCAGCGTCACCACATCCGCCACGCTGAGGATCGGCCGGTTGAACAGGGCCTCCAGCACGCGGTGCCCGTTGCCGGCGCTGCGGCCCAGGCGCTCCGTGATCGCCGCCCGGTGCTGCTCGCGCAGCAACTGGATGCGCCGCGCCGTCTCCGCCGCCTCGGCCGCCACCTCCACCACGCCCTGCAGAAAGAACCGCAGCCAATCCTCCCAGGCGCCACGGTCGCGCACGGCCTGCAGCAGCTCGTAATACCGCTGCCGGTGCTGCTTGAAGTAGTGCGACAGGTACAGCACCGGCTTGTGCAGGATGCCCTGCTCGGTCAGCAGGAAGGTGATGAGCAGGCGCCCCACCCGGCCGTTGCCGTCCAGAAACGGGTGGATGGTCTCGAACTGCACATGCGCCAGCGCGGTCTTGACCAGCGGCGGCAAGCCGTCGTCCTGATGCAGGTAGCGCTCCAGCTCGCCCAGGGCCTGCGGCACCTCGTGCGGCGGCGGCGGCACGAAGCTCGCCGTGGCCAGCGTGCAGCCGGCCGGGCCGATCCAGTTCTGGCTGGTGCGCAACTCGCCCGGCTGCAGGCGCCCACCGCGCACGCCCTGCATCAGCTCCGCGTGAATCTCGCGGATCAGACGCACCGACACCGGCAGTTCATGCAGGCGCGACAGGCCATGCTTCATGGCCCGCACATAGTTCACCACCTCGTCCACGTCGCGCGGCAGGCTGTCGTCGAACAGGTCGGCCTCGGCGGCCAGCAAGTCCTGCAGGGAACTCTGGGTGCCTTCGATCTGGCTGGAAAGCACGGCCTCCTTGCGCACGTACATGAAGACGAACAGATCGGGGTTGGGCAGCGTCAGCACCGAGCCGTCCAGCCGGCCCAGCGCCCGGTCGGCCTGGGACAGCAGTTGCTGCAAGCCGGTACCCAGCACCAGCGGCGGCGCGGGGGGCAGCGGCGCCGGGCTGAAAGCCCGGTAACCCGTGGGCTGCCGTAGGTAGCGGCCCGCCCGGAGGCCCGGGTCGCCCGCCGTGGGCTCTTCAGGGTTGCTCATATGAAAGGCTGGCTTGCATATGGAGTGGATGGGTCTTTATATGATAGCCACGCTATCACATGGAGGCGGACTTTTGGCTTGTGATAGCCAGCCGAGAACATGGCTATCTGCCGCATGTGTCGCAAAAAGCCGAAAACGGGAACATGTCAGGGCGCACCTGTTCCTGCCGGCGACACATCAAGTTCGGCAGCCGGCAACGCCGCCTGCAAACGCCTGCTGCTGCAGCGAGGCGAACAGCGTATCCAGCGCGACCAGGGCGCGGCGGTGGGTGGCTTTGAGGGCTTCGATGGCGGCGATGCGGGTGGCGAAGGTTTGTTCTAGCGCATCACCGGGTCTTGGGATGCGGAGACTCTGCAGGCCATGGGCGTCCAATCGCTTTGTGCCGTGACCTGCTTCTGAAACCTTCTCAAGCACGAATCCTGATTGGCTGCGCAAGCATGCGGCCAAGAACTGACTGTTGACGGGTTGTTTGGGTAAGAGCGCTTTGAGGTCTTGATTGATCGTCGCTGGTATCCGTAAAACGCAAACCGGAAACGTGTGAGCGAGGATCATTCCCCGCACCACTATCGCAACAGTGTCTTTGGGCAACAGTTTCAAAGTTGTCGTTTCGGGCACCTGCTCTGAGATGTGATCTTCCGAATCAAACAAATCTTCGGCCTTCATGTCCTTGGCGCTGAACCAAGGTAGCTCACCTTCCCAATATTCCTTTTTTGCTTTTGACGGAGTGCCCCCGCTGTAGCAATGGCACAGATCGGTCAGAGATTCCGTCGGCCACCCCTTCGGATTCGCCACCGGGTCCCCAAACATATCGAGAAAGAGGGACTGGGTGAGGCTGTCGAGCAGGGCCAGGGCGGTGCGGCGTTGGGTTCGGAGGGTTTCGGCTTGGTCGAGGATGGCGGCGATGCGGCGTTGTTCCTCCAACGGCGGCAAAGGAATGTCGAACGAGGCCAGCACCCTGGGGCTGAGTCGAGGCAGATTGGCGCCAGAGGCCCGAGCATTGGCCAGATCGACCATCGACTGCTGCCGCAGAAAGTGCGACAGATAGTCGCGGCTCAACTTGGGGCCAGGCAGGATCGGAAGAATGTCGGTGCTGCAAACCCCGCTGAAGTCGGGGCGTGCAATCTTGGCGAGATACGGCCTCAACTTGCCATACAGCAGATGCGATGGCCCGAACTGGAACTTGCTGCTTGCCAATTCGCCTTCGTCGACGCTGCGAACGCCGGTGAATTCGCCACCACCGACGATGTTCTCCAACCCCACATAGAGGGTGCCCTCCTCAATGTCGGCAGCCTGAACTGCATCCCGTTCGATGTTCGCTACGGCGGAGAGCGGCACGACGGGCCATGAAGTGCTCACTTGAGCATCCCCTCCAACGCCTTCATCCCCTCCGCAATCTCCCCCTCGATCCGCCGCAGCTCCGCCATGATCTCGGCCGGCGCCCGGTGCTGCACCTCCTGGTGCACCACCTCCTTGTAGCGGTTCAGGCTCAGGTCGTAGCCATTGGCGGCGATCTCGGCCCTGGGCACGCAGAAGCTCTGGGCGGTGCGGGGGCGCTGGCGCTCG
>JAGRLX010000004.1 GCA_020441605.1 Alphaproteobacteria bacterium | reverse complement strand
CGGATCGGGTCGATCGGCGGGTTGGTGACCTGGGCGAAATTCTGCTTGAAATAGGTGTCGAGCAGCTTGGCCTTGTCGGAGAGTGCCGAGATAGGGGCGTCGTTGCCCATGGAGCCCACCGCCTCCTGGCCGGTCTGGGCCATGGGGGCCATGAGGATCTTGAGATCTTCCTGGGTGTAGCCAAACGCCTGCTGGCGCTCGAGCAGGGGTACGGTGCTCGTGGCGCGGCGGGTCTTCGCGGCCGGAAGGTCCTTGAGCACCACCTGGCTGCGCTTCAGCCAGTCCTTGTAGGGATGGGCGTTGGACAGCTGCTTCTTCAGTTCCTCGTCGGAAATGATGCGCTTCTGCTCGAGATCGATGAGCAGCATCTTGCCCGGCTGCAGTCGCCACTTGTGGGTGATGTTCTCCTCGGCGAATTGCAGGCAGCCCATTTCGGAGGCGAGCAGCACATGGCCGTCGGCGCTGGTCATGTAGCGCGATGGCCGGAGGCCGTTGCGGTCGAGGGTGGCGCCGATCAGCTTGCCGTCGGTGAAGACCATGGCGGCCGGGCCGTCCCAGGGTTCCATCAGGGCTGCGTGATATTCATAGAAGGCGCGGCGGTCCTCATCCATGAGCGGATTGCCGGCCCAGGCCTCGGGGATCAGCATCATCATGGCATGGGGCAGCGAATAGCCGCCCTGGGTGAGGAATTCGAGGGCGTTGTCGAAACAGGCGGTGTCGGACTGGCCCTCGTAGGAAATCGGCCAGAGCTTGGAAAGGTCCTCGCCGAGGATTTCCGACTTCATGTTGGCCTGGCGGGCGGCCATCCAGTTGTAGTTGCCGCGCACCGTGTTGATCTCGCCGTTGTGGCAGATGAAGCGGTAGGGGTGCGCCAGCGGCCAAGACGGGAAGGTATTGGTGGAGAAACGCTGGTGCACCATGGCGAAGGCGCTCTCGACGCGTGGATCTTCGAGATCCTTGTAATAGGCGCCGAGGTCCTTGCCGAGGACCAGGCCCTTGTAGACCACGGTGCGGGCCGAGACTGATACCGGATAATAGGTACGGGCCTTTGACCCCAGAACCTCGAGAATTCGGTTCGACACCACCTTGCGGCAGACGAAGAGCTTGCGCTCGAAATGGGCCTCGTCGCGAATGGTAGGTCCACGGCCGATGAAGACCTGGCGGTGCACCGGCTCGGTGCCCTTCACCGAATAGCCAAGGATCGAGGAATCGACCGGCACATCGCGCCAGCCGAGAACCTTCAGTCCTTCCTCGCGAGATGTTTCCCACCAGATCCGCTCGATGTCCTGGCGGTAGATCGGTTCGCGCGGCATGAAGAGGTAGCCCACGCCATAATGTTGGGGACCGGGCAGTTCGAAGCCCAGGCGCTTTGCCTCTTCGACAAAGAAGGCATACGGTATCTGGATCATCACGCCGGCGCCGTCGCCGGCCTTGGGGTCGGCACCGACGGCACCGCGGTGCTCGAGATTCTTGAGGATCGACAGGCCATCATTGACGATGCGATGGCTCTTGGCATTGTGGATGTTGGCGATGAGGCCGATGCCGCAGGCATCGTGCTCGTTGCGCGGATCATAAAGTCCGTGCGCCTCGGGAAGCCCTTCCGGCAGCATGCGCATGTTCATGGCCAACTCCTCCTCATCCCATTCCGGCCCCTTGTTCCTTCGAGAACCGGAGAGCCCTTGTTGCTTGCGTGTCGGGAGTTTGATCGCGGTGCGGCGGCCTTGGCCACCTGTCCCGGTTCCGGATCAGACCCCCCTGCACCTTGATCTCGCGGTGCCCGAGCCTGCTCCTATTTGCGTTTGGTGAGCGTAGCTCGCAGCACGAACGTGGCGGCCACGGCCGGTTCGGCCGTCGCATTCAGGGGAACTGTGGTCGTATTCCGGATCATCCGGGTCCACTCGCCTTGATCTTTACCACGAAAGGACAGTGTCACTGTCCTATATTTATATGACAGATTGAGGCACGCCGCGCAAGGAAGGAATCGGCAAAAGCGCAAATGCGCAATAAAATTGCTCACCCGAACAGGGTCGAGAGGCCCTTCCAGGAAACATAGATTCCAATCAGGATAACGAAGCCTGCAAAGATCGTTGAAAGCAGCCCCTTGCGGCCGGCGAGGCGGCTTCCGGCCCAGGTGCCGAGTAGTCCTCCGACGATTCCCCCACCTACAAACATCGCCGCGATGCGCCAGTCCACCATGCCGGAGAGGGCGTAGTTGGCGGCGGTAGTCGCGCCAAAGACGGCAACCGCCACCAGGGACGTGCCAATGGCATAGGCGATCGGCATGCCGGTCGCCAGCATCAGGCCTGGCACGATCAGGAAGCCGCCGCCAATACCGAAGAAGCCGGCAAGTGCCCCAACCGCGAAGCCGATCGCGAGCAGAAGAGGCAGGAGTTGGCTGGCCGTTGAGAAGCTCAGGCGGACGTCCGGATTGCCGTCGGCATCCTTGCGCAGCAACATGACGGCCCCGACCACCACCATGAGGATTCCAAACAGGGCGAGGAGCTGGTCGCCGGGGATCCGGATGGCGAGACTCGAACCCGCCCAGGCTCCGGCAATGCCAGCTGCGGAGAAGGTCGCCGCGCATGGCCATTTGACCCGCCCCTGGCGGGCATGGTTCACCAGGTTGGCGAGTGCGCTGAGCGAGACGGCAATGGCGCTGGTGCCGATTGCCAGGTGGGTGGAGGTCACCCCGACCACATAGAGAAGCAACGGGACGGCGATGATCGAGCCACCGCCGCCGACGAGGCCAAGGACAAACCCGACGAGGGACCCCGATATGACCGCGAGGATATCCTGCACCGGACCGGCGGATCAGCCGCGCTTGACTGGCAGGCCGGCCGCCTTCCAGGCCTCGATGCCGCCGTCGAGGATATAGGCCTCGGCATCCACGCATCCGGCCAGGGCATGGGCGCCCATGCGGGTGCGGCCGCCTGACTTGCAATGGAAGACGACAACCGGGGCGTCTGCCTTGACCGGCGTGCGGCCCATCTGTGACATGGGGTGGTTCATCGCGCCGGGAATGTTCTCGGCGGTATATTCGCCGACCTCGCGCACGTCGATGAGGACGGCGCCCTGGTCGACGAGGCGCTTGGCCTCCTTGGCATTGATATGGGGAAGGGACATGGTACAAACTCCAATGGTCAGCAGAAAATGGACTTGAGGGCCTTCAGCACCTGCGCCACCTTTGGATCGGCGACGCGATAGTGCAGGGTTTGCCCGTCGCGGCGAAATTCGACGATGCGTTCGGCACGCATGCGGGCGAGGTGCTGCGACAAGGCCGACTGGCTCAGACCCACCTGGTCGGCAAGCGGCAGGACGCTCATCTCTCCGGCATCCAGCAACTTGCACAGGATCATCAGCCGCTTCTCATTGGAAAGCGACTTGAGCATGCCGGCAGCCTGCGAGGCATTGGCCTCGAATTCCGCCATGGATCCGTCAACCAGGAGCGTCGTCATCGCGCAGTCTCCAAAAACCTGTTGTTAAATTAGGAAATTCTAATATATTGTCAAGAGCAAAACGAATATGGAGGTAGTCATGGCTGCGAAGCCCATCATTCACGCGTTCTTCGACGGGCCCACCAACACCGTAAGCTATCTGGTTGCCGACCCGGAGACCAAGCACGCTGCGGTGGTCGACCCGGTCTTCGACTATGACCACAAGTCGGGAAAGGCTTCGGCTGCCTCGGCCGACGAGATCCTCAAGATGGCGGCCGACAAGGGTTATGTCATCGACTGGGTTCTGGAAACCCATGTCCATGCCGATCACCTTTCGGGGGCGCCCTACATCAAGCTCAAGACCGGCGCCAAGGTGGTGATCGGCGAGCGCATCCGCGAAGTCCAGAAGATCTTCCGGCCGGTCTTCAATGCCCAGGACGTGTCCGGCGAAGGGTCCGAGTTCGATCGCCTGGTGAAGGATGGCGACCGCTTCCAGGTCGGCAATCTCGCCGTAGAGGTGATCGCCACGCCGGGCCACACGCCCGCCTGCGTGTCGTTCAAGATCGAAGACGCGGTGTTCGTGGGCGATACCTTGTTCATGCCCGACTATGGTACCGCCAGGGCCGATTTCCCAGGAGGCGACGCGCGCGTCCTCTATCGCTCGATCCGCAAGCTCCTGGCCCTGCCGCGCGAGACCAGACTGTTCATGTGCCACGACTATCTGCCGAAAGGTGGCCGCGACCATTATGCCTGGGAGACCACAGTAGGCGAGGAACTGGACCATAATGTCCATGTGCATCAAGGCGTCAGCGAAGAGGAATTCGTGGCGATGCGGACGGCGCGGGACGCAACGCTTTCTGCGCCGGTGCTGCTGATGCCGTCGATCCAGGTCAACATGCGCGCAGGCAAGCTGCCACCCGCGGACGCCAACGGTGTGCATTACATCAAGGTGCCGATTACGCTGGCGTCCTGATCCGCTCCGGTTTGCCTTGCGATGCCAGCCCCTGTAGGGAGAGCGGATAGGCTTCTCCAGCAGGATCCTGATGGCCGTTCAATCTAATCTTCGCGGCATTGCCGCCATGCTGGCGGCAACCGGTACATTTGTCGCCAATGACACCTGCGTGAAGCTGGCGCTCGACGGAGCGCCGTTGCTTCTGGTGCTGACCATGCGCGGCGCGGCGGCCTGCCTCTGGTGCCTGCCGATCCTGATTACGATGGGCCACGCCCGCGATCTGGGCAAGGTCTTCGAGCCCTGGGTGATGCTGCGGTCGTTGCTTGATGCGGTCGCCAATTTCTGCTTCGTGCTGGCGCTGGCCAACATGCCAATCGCCGACGTGATCGCCGTGGTGCAAATCACGCCGTTTCTGGTGTTGCTCGGCGCCTGGCTGCTCTTCGGCGAAAAGATTGGTGGTTTCCGGATGCTGCTGGTCGCCATCGCGATCACCGGGGCCATCCTGGTCGCGCAGCCGGGCGGCGCGAATGCTTCGCCCTTCGCCCTGTTCGGTTTTCTCACAGCCGTAGGCGCGGCCGGGCGCGACATCGTTACCCGCAAGGTGCCGCGTGGCACACCGGCGATGATCGTGACTTTTTCCACGTTGCTCGCGGTCTCGCTGGCGGCTGGCGCCGTATCGCTGTTCCTCGAGACACCGGCCATTCCCAGTTCGAAGACCGTCATCCTGATCGTGGCGGCGGGGTTCTTCGTGATGTGCGGACAGCTGTTCATCTATCTGGCCTACCGCATGGCGGCGGCGCGGGCGGTGGCGCCCTTCAGCTATAGCTTCATGATCTGGGCCGGGCTTTCCGGCTTCTTGGTGTTCGAGCAGGTGCCGAATGGCATGGCCGTCGGTGGCATGGTATTGATCCTTCTTTCGGGCCTCGTCGTCATTCTGCTCGAGGGCCGGACACGGCAGGGTGAAAGGCCTGTTACCAGAGCATAACAGCCAAGTGATTTCCACTTGACTGTCTTATCTGTGAGATTCCCACCATTAACACCAAGCAACGGAGACATCTCATGAATCAATCCAAACGCACAGCGCTTCTCGCCATCGCGGGCGCCATGACCGCGGCGATCGCCGGGGTGCAAGCCACGGCCGTGCAGGCCGCCGACATGGAGAAATGCTATGGTGTCTCACTCAAGGGACAAAATGACTGTGCCGCGGGCGAGGGTACGAGCTGTGCCGGAACCTCGACCATCGACTATCAGGGCAATGCCTGGAAGCTGGTGCCCAAGGGCACCTGCGTGACCACCGAAACACCGCTCGGCCAGGGTTCGCTCGAACCTATCGAGCGGCCGGCCTGAGAAAGGTGAAGGGGGTGCCTCAGCGGCGCCCCCGTTATCCATGTCCGTATCGATCACCATCCCGGCGCGGGCCGGCCTCGGCCTCAAGGCCGAACACTACCGCACCATCCTGGCCGACCCCCCGGCCCTCGGCTTCTTCGAGATCCACGCCGAGAACTACATGGGCGCCGGCGGCCCACCGCACCGCTATCTATCTGCGATCCGCGAACGGTATCCGGTTTCACTGCATGGGGTGGGCCTGTCCATCGGTGGGGTGGGGCCGCTGGACCGGGACCATCTGGCCCGCCTCCGGATCTTGAACGCGACCTATCAGCCCGGGCTGTTCTCGGAACACCTAGCCTGGTCGACCCACGATACCGGCTATCTGAGCGACCTGTTGCCATTGCCCTATACCACCGGGACATTGACCAGGGTCTGCGCGCATATCGACGAAACCCAGGAGGCCATGGGCCGGCAGATGTTGCTCGAGAACCCGTCGAGTTACATGACCTTCGACGAAAGCACCTGGTCGGAACCTGATTTCATCGCGGAAGTCGCGCGGCGGACGGGGTGCGGACTGCTGCTCGACGTGAACAATGTCTTCGTGTCGGCGGTGAACCTGAAGACCGCGCCAGACGCTTACATCGCCGCCTATCCGCTGCACCTGGTCCAGGAAATCCATCTCGCCGGACACGACAGGTCCACCGATCCAGCCGGGGATGAGATTCTGATCGATGCCCATGGTTCGCCCGTCACCGACCATGTCTGGAGCCTGTTCCGGCTGGTCATCACCCGCACCGGCCCGCTGCCCAGTCTCATCGAGCGCGACAACGACGTGCCGCCGTTCGCGGCCCTGCTGGCCGAGGTCCGGCAGGCGGATGAAATTCTGGCCACGGCTGGGAGACGCGCGGCATGATCACAGCGGGAACATTCGACCGGGCGATCGGTGACTGGGCGGAACCGCTGCCGCATCCGCGCTTCTCGGTCTATCGCAACAATGTATCGGCGGCGCTCATCGGCGCCCTGCGGGTCCGGTTTCCGGTGACCGAACAGCTGACGGGTAGCGCCTTCTTTGCCGCCATGGCGGGCAGTTTTGCGGAGCGCCACCGGCCCCG
Source organism: Alphaproteobacteria bacterium (assembly GCA_020441605.1). The sequence goes on along the minus strand of JAGRLX010000004.1, from coordinate 14,487 downwards.
TTCGCCGGTGCTGATCAATTATGGCGGCGAATTTCCGGACCATGTGGCGGGCTTCGAACCGGCAGCGGCGGTGCCCTACCTTGCCGACGTGGCGCGGCTCGAAGACCTGTGGTGGCTTTCCTATCATGCGGCAGAGGCGACGCCCTTGTCCGTCGACGCTCTGGCGGCCGTCCGGGCGGAGGATTGGGCCAGAGCCCGATTTCGGATTCATCCCTCGGCGGCAGTTGCCCGGTTCAATCATGCCGCGGTATCGATCTGGCATGCCCATCACGGCGGGCGGCCATTCCGGGACATTGCGACGGGAACTCCCGAATGGGCATTGGTGTCGCGTCCCTTTGCCGAGGTGAGCATTCGCGGCCTGTCGCACCAGGCCCATGATTTTCTCGCCGGACTCATTGCCGGGGCAGGTCTTGTGGAAGTGCTTGACCAGATGCTGTCGCATCATCCCGACTTCGATCAGGCTCTGCATCTTTCGGCCCTCGTCGGCCTCAACATCATCACAGGACTCGAAACATGAGACGGCTTGCCGATGGACTGATCTCGCTAATTTCGCGCACACCGCAGTGGCTTGTCGGGCTGATCGGCCGCCTGGCCATCGGGCTGACATTCTGGACGTCGGGGCGCACCAAGGTCGATGGCTGGAACATCTTCCATGTGAACGACAAGACCCTGTTTCTCTTCACCGAGGAGTACAAGCTCTTCCGTCTGTTCGGAAAGTACGAACTCTGCATTGCCCCGCCCAAGCTCATGGCGCTGGCCGCGCAGGTGGCCGAGCATGTCTTGCCGGTGCTGCTGATCGTCGGCCTTGCTACTCGCTTCTCCGCCCTGGGACTGCTGGGGATGACGCTGGTGATCCAGGTCTTCGTCTATCCCAATGCCTATGTCCTGCACGGCACCTGGGCGGCGGTGCTGTTGATGCTGATCAAGTACGGTCCGGGCGCCATTTCGGTGGACCGGCTGATTTCGCGGCGCTGAGTCTCGACGGCGCCGCGCAAATCATGGCAAGGTGGCCGGGATCAGCGGACGGCCAGGCGACTTCGCGCGGCCGTCCAAAAACTGATCGGCCACCTTCATGCTGGCACATCTTCCGCGGCGTTGGTGTTTCCACCTGCTCGCCCGATGCGCCAGCGACGACACGCTGGATTTCATGGAACGACGCATACTCATTATCGTGCATTCGGAGGCCTCGACGCCGGGGCGGATCGGCCTCGTCCTCAAGGAGCGCGGCTATCGGCTCGATATTCGCCGGCCGTGCCTGGGCGATGCGCTGCCGGAATCGATGAAAAACCATGCCGGGGCGGTTGTCTTTGGCGGGCCGATGAGCGCCAATGACAATGATGACTGGATCAGCCGCGAGATTGACTGGATTGGTGTGCCGCTGAGGGAGAACAAGCCCTTCCTCGGTGTTTGCCTTGGGGCGCAGATGTTGGCCAAGCAGCTTGGTGCCGCGGTTTCGCCCCATCCGGAAGGCTGCGTCGAGATCGGCTATTATCCGATCAGGCCCGAGCCGCCCGGGGCCCATCTCGGGCCCTGGCCGCAGCACGTCTACCACTGGCACCGGGAAGGCTTCGACCTTCCCCGCGGTGCCGAACGGATCGCGACCGGCGACACTTTCGAAAACCAGGCTTTCCGCTACGGAGCGCGTGCCTGGGGCATTCAGTTCCATCCCGAGGTGACGCGACTCACCATGCATCGCTGGACCGTGTTGGGCGCGCACCGCTTCGTCATGCCCGGCGCTCAGCCACGAGAAACTCACCTCAGCTCAAATTTGATCTACGACAGCGATGTCAAGCAATGGTTGAACCGTTTCATTGACCACTGGCTCGGTGAGCCTTCGTGCCTCATGCGGCAAGACGGAATAGCCAAGACGGTCGAATGACGCACGCCAATTGAAGCGGCGATCAGCCCGGGTGATTTTCGCCAGGTCTACCAAGAGTCATGCTGATCCACACGGTCATTGCCGCCCGGCGGGCCGGCTGGCGGAGATCGATCTCTGGCCGATACAGTCCGGAAACCGTTTGTTAATGATTATTTTCCTGAGAGAAACTGTTTGGAAACACTCGTGCGCGATGATGCGTCATGGTTTGCAGACCCGAGCGGGGAAAGCACCAGAAACGCCCGGGATAAGGTATTGCGTACCTGGGTCAAGACGATAGCGGGGAGCACAAGGTGTGGCTCCCCGTTTGCGTTTCAGCCACATGATGGAGGTACGCGGATCAGGCTACTGCGCCCTTGGCGATGCCTTTCGCCGGCGGCAGCGTCAGGGCGGCGATCCGGTCGCGGTCGGCGTTGAAAACCGAGCCACCTCCCAGTAGCGCTATCAATTCCTCGACGTTCGAGGCGGGTATCGGGCGGCTGCAGTGGTAGCCCTGCACCTCGTCGCATTCGAGCGCCTGCGAGAACTTGAGTTGGGCCTCATTCTCGATGCCTTCCACCAGAACCGGAACGCCCAACGCCTTGCCCATGCCGGCCACGGCCTTGAAGATCGAATCGGCTCGGGCATTCTGTCCGACCGCCTGAATGAACGACCGGTCGATCTTGATACGGTCGAAGGGGAAGGAGCTAAGGAGCGACAACGACGAGTAGCCAGTGCCGAAATCGTCCATAGCGATCGATACACCAGCCGCCTTGATCTGCCGCAGGTTGTGCAAAGCGCGGCTCAGGTCGTTGATCAACGCGGTTTCGGTGACTTCCAGTTCCAGGCGCCCTGGAGGCAGGCCGGTATCAAGCAGGATTTTTCGGACGGTCTCGATGATGCTCGGATGGCATATGGCCCGGGCGGAAATATTGATGGCAACCTTGGCCGGAGCGGACCAGGTGGTGGCCATGGCGCAGGCCTCGCGCATGACCCAGTCGTCAATCTCCTTGATGAAGCCGGTTTCCTCGGCGATCAGGATGAATTCAGCTGGCGAGATCATGCCGCGCAGACGGCTGTTCCACCGCAACAAGACCTCAAAGCCGGTGAGTTCGCCGGTCTGCGTCCGGTACTGGGGCTGACAATGGAGCTTGAGTTCACCGTCATGCAGCGCGTTGCGCAATTCATGAGCGATTTTCCGGCGCTCGCGGATGAACTCGTCCATGCCGGCGTCAAAGACGCAATGGGAACTGCCCATGCTCGACTTGGCCCGGTACATTGCCAGGTCGGCGTTGGCGAGGAGTTCCTCGCGGCCCTTGCCGTGCTCCGGATAATAGGCGATGCCGATGCTGACTCCAGCCTCGATGAGTTGCCCATGCCATTCGAGGGGCTTGCCGAGTTGCTCGGCAATGAGGGCCGCAAGGGCAGTGGCGCTTTCCGCCGTGGGGTGCTGGTGCACCAGCACGAATTCATCGCCACCGAGCCGGGCGGCGAATTCCCGTTCGCTCAACAGCGGCTGCAATCGCTCGGCAGCGCGCTTGAGCAATTCATCACCCGCGGCATGGCCGAAGATATCGTTGACTTCCTTGAAGCGGTTGAAGTCGAAGCTCAGAATGGCCAGCCGGCTTCCCACATGAAGCAGCTGCAAGGTGAAACTTGCGCGCGATGCAAGCTGGCGCATGCGCTATCTTGCCCGCGGAAGAGGAGGCACCGCTCCTCGCACCCCTCACGGGTCGTTCACGCGACGCTGTCAGGCGGCGCTGGCGATCGGCATGGGTAATGTCACCGCATCAGGCTGCCTGGTCACACCCTCATCCTGGTGATGACGGCCAGCACTCCGGCTGATGAAGAACTGCATGACGAGAGGCGCAAAGAAGATGGGGATCTGCGAGACCCCTACATAGGCTGCCGCCTCGCTGCTCACCGAACCCTGGATCAACACGAAGCCCAGACCGACATTGCGGAAGCCACTCACGATGCTTGCAGTCAGCGCGTTGGTAATACCCTGACGGTACATGACGATCGTGGTCAGGAAGGCCATGCCGACACCAAGGAAGGTGACCACAAGCAGGAGCGTCGCGAAACGCATGGGATTGGTCCAAAGCAGTGCCGAGGCGCTGCCGATGATTCCAAGTCCAAAGACGATCAGGGCCGCGATGGTTATCCAGCGCGCCGAATTCTCGACCCGGGAGACGAACGATTCCGGCAAATCCTCGGCATAGGCGCTGTAGAAGAGAAACAGCGCAGCGGGCAGCATGAGGAAAATTCCGCTGCGGCCAATGAAGTCTGCAATCTCGATGTCGACTTCCGAATGGAGAATGACGGTCATGAAGAAGAAATAGGAGAATGGCATTGCAAAGGTCGACAGAACCATGCACTGCAGCGCTTTCCGCTGATTAAGACCGAGAAGATCGGCCAAGGCGGGGGAGGCGAAGAGCGATCCGACGCAGGTCGTGACGGCTATCAGCGTCATGACCGAAAGATTGATCTTGGCGAGGTAGGCAGCGGCCAGAAAGATCGTCGGCAGGATGAAGAGTTGCCAGAACACGATCCGCAGAATGTCTCGCTCGAGGCTGAACACTTCCTCAAGTTTGAGCCTCGCCATCGGGATCAGCGATGCAACGATCATGCAGAACAGGGCCGGCAAGGCAAATGGCGCGAAATGGGCAGAGAGTCTCGGCAACATAAGACCCGCAGTGATCGTTCCCACGAGAAGCAAACCCACCATCAACCTGCTATCCATTCGCCGCATCGTATTCCGTCACTTACGCCGTTGCCCTGGCAGGATTTTCGGGTTGTCCCCGGTCAATCCACGGATACCGGTATAGTTTTCATTTCTTAATAAGGACAAAAGACAGAAAATCTGGGCGATTTCACTGTTCATCAACGAGTTTAGGCCAAGTTGCTGCGGGTTAATGTGGGATCAAGATGGCAGATTCAGCAAATACTGTGACCTATCTTCCGGCTTCCGCCACGCCTGAACCGGAGGGCATGGTAGGCTTTGGCAGAGGTGGCGCGCTCGCCGACGTCTTCGCGGGAGCGGATGTCGGATTGGCGCTATTCGACACCGACCTGCGGCTGCTCGCCTGCAACCCGCTCTATCGCACGCTTTGCGGCTATCTGACCACCGAGGCTGCCTCAGGCCAGCCGCTTCAGGAGTTGATGGCGATCACCTTCCGCCGGCAGAACGTACCGGAGGAGGAAATCGAATCGCGCATCGATCGGATCGTCAGGAGTCTCGATCCGGGTGCCTCCTATACCTTCCGCTATGCTTCGCCCAGCGCCCATGTGGTCGAAGTGCGCCGCCGCCGCCTGCAGAACGGCACGATCGTCGAAACCGTTCGCCAGGTCGAGGCCGCTTCGTCGGAGATCGATCTGAACACGCAGTTCGAGATGATCGCCGAGAAGTCGCGGTCACGATTGACCCACGCGCTCGACGTCATGGCAGATGGCTTCGCCCTGTACGATTCCAACGATCGGCTGGTGCTCTACAATCGCAAGTACGTCGACTAGTCTTGAAACCGGTGCCAGATTGCGAAAGTCTTCTGCACAGGTAGTCATCCGGTGGATGTCGGCCTACTGCAGATCGGGAGGATGTCTCATGATGACGGTCTTCGCGTGGTTGCCCAAGTTCAAGAAGTCATATGGCTCTCTGCTTAAATCAAGGACCGCAGCCCTTCGGAAGGCGCTGGGTAAGAGGATGCTGTCCAAGTGCTGTTACCTGATTGCGGCGGTCGTGGCGGTCCTGCCGGTCGGTGCGGAGGCGGGGACCTATTACTCGATAACGGCAGAGCCCGAGAGCGGCGCTCTTATCCAGAATCGCACGTTGTGCTCGTCAACGATCGGTAGAGGCGGCAATCTTTTGGAGGCTGGCCAGAAATATCCTGGCAAATGCGAGGGAGGGGGAAAGGCACCACAGATCGTCGGCACACAGAGCTACCTCAAGCACCTCTGGTTCCGGAACGACCCTAGTTACAGCGGAACTTTAAAGACTCGCACCGAGCTCGCCTTCACTCAGCAGTACTTCCCGTTCGACGAGCAGGTGTTTCTGGGGTTTCGGATGATGATTCCCCGCGGGACCGATATCACTGTCGGTTCAGCCTTCTATTTACTCCAGCTCTGGCAGTGCAGTGGTGCCCCGCCAATCGGGGGGATTCGCCTCTCCGCGTGAAAGCGGATCAGAGCTGGATGCCGAGTGATAGAAGGCTCTCGCGCAGCTTGTCACGATGTCTCGCGTAGCGATAGGGCCGGGAGCCGACGTCATAGCCTCCATCGCCATTCAAACTGATGCGCAGGGCCGCGGCGACCGAGGTGGCGCGACTCTCGTTCCCACTCTTGCCGTGACTGGCGGCCAGCCAGGCCAACTCCCAGACCAGAGGGGTGTCGATACTCTCAAGACACGCGATCGCATCGTCGTACCGACCGGCGAGAAAAAGCGCGTGCCCGAGCATGCCGGACTGGCGGTCTGCATGAAGTGGATCGAGAGCGATAGAACGACGCAGCAGATCGATCGCAGACTCCTGATTGCCGCTGTAAAGCTCTACGAGGCCGGCGCGCGATACGACGTAGGCATCGTGAGGGGCCAGTTCGAGCGCACGGGTGACGCTCTGCTCGGCTTCGGCGTGGCGTCCCCTGTATAGGGCGACCACACCCCAAACTGTCTGCGCCCAAGCATCGTGAGGGGCCAAGCCGACGGCGGTGCGCGCGTGGCGTTCCGCGGTGTCGAGGAGGTCCGAACGCGTACTGTGCCAGAACCACTCCCGGACATACGTGATGGCAAGCGCCGCTGCCGCACGACTGAACTCCGGATCTAGGTCGAGCGCGAGGACGAAGCGAGCACGGGCATCGCGATAGGCGTCTGCTGTGTGGCGATGGTGAAACTCGAGCCCATCGAGGAAGTGGTCTAGTGCGTTTAGGCTTGGGGAGCGGCGTGACCGGGTGACCAGCGCACGCTCTACAGTTGTCCCGATGGCGGCACAAAGGCGAACGAGCAGGGTTTCGAGGAGCGGCTCGACGTCCTCGCCGGGTAGGTCGAACCGCTCAGTCCAGAGCGGCGGGAGGCGGCCGGCCTGATGCAGCCATGCAGCGACGCGGACACCGCCCGTTGCTGCCCGACGGATCTGCCCGGTGACGACGAGGCCGGCTCCGAGAGTCTTCATTGCCTGGGCCGGCGGGTTTGCAGCGAGTCGCTCCGAAAAGCTGGACGCAAGATCGATAAGCCTGAAATGCGGGGTTGACGAGAGTTCCATAATGATCCCGGCTGCCAGACGACGTCCGGTCCGGGTAAGGTTGTCGTCGGCCTCGTCGGTCGCGCGGAACGGTAGAATCGCAAGGAGCGGCGGGTCGGCCTGCCCCTCGGTCTCCGCGCCTACAGCCTTCTCCGGGCGACGGGCGTTCTTGATAGCGATGGCCGCCTGGTCGGCGAACAGTCGGGCGAGTTCGAGCGCGCGCCCGTTGAACGGGTGCACTCGGGTCCGATAGACTGTAAAGGCCCCAATGAGTCGGTCGCCCGATATCATCGGGATCGCCGCGAAGGATCGCGCGCCACCGAGATCGGCCGTCGCAATGCGTAGCGCCGCACGGGATCGGTAGATGTCCTCGCTCCGTACATCGGCGATATTGACGCTCTCCAGTCCGCGCGCCACGCGCCCAAGTCCGGTTTCTGCCTCCACCTCGAATATGCCCTGATCGGACAGCCAGCGGCCGAAGGCCGGAGAGATGTTGCGCGACTGCATGGCTCGGAAGCGCAGGCCGCCGAAATACTCGAAGAGGACGCCGAACTCGGCTTCGCAGATCTCGAGTGCATGGTCGAGCACAGCATCGATGACCGCGTCGAGGCGGTCCCCCTCCTGACTGATGATCCGGAGAACGCGAGCAAGGATCCGCTCGCGCCGCATGGCTTCATCGAGCTCCAGGGCGAGATCGGCGACCAGCAGTTGCGCGTCGCGCCCCGGGCCTGCCGGCGGCGCAGGCTCGTCTCTTAGCGCCTCGGCCAGTTCCAGCTTCGAGGCGACCTCGAGCTTGCGATAGATCGTGCGCAGATGCGTCCGCACCGTCGCCGGCGAAATGTCAAACTGGCGCGCGATCTCTTTGTAGCTCGCACCGCCGACATAGGCTTCAGCAATCTCCCGTTCGCGGGCACTGAGCGGCCCAATGACTTCGTTCATCATATTCCCGCAAAAAAACAGACTTTAATCATTCTCCGAGTCGGTATCCTGTACCTGACGCCGTTCGAGCGTAGCTGTCTCGCGAGAATACCGCATCTGAGCCGAGAAACTACCGCACATGGATGATACCGCGCTCCGGGGCCGCCTCGTAACCTTCGATGACCGGCGGCGACAGGCAAGCCGGCATTATGGAGGACGACCATGTCGATGACCAAAACCGCGCTGGCATTCTTCGAGGCTTGCGAGACGGGCCAGGGCTGGGAGGCGTGCAAACCCTACTGTCAGGAGGGCGCGACCTTCTCGTGTCAGGCCGACGCGCTGGCCGATACGACAACGCTCGAGGGCTATGTCGGTTGGATGAAGGGTCTGCTTGGGCCTATCCCAGACGGGCGCTATGAACTCAAGGCGTTTGCCCCTGACGAGGCGCGCGGGACGGTGGTCGCCGCTGCCGTCTTCAATGGTTCGAACACGGGCCCCGGCGGCCCCAACCCGCCGACGAAGCAGACGGTCGCTACCGACTACGCCTATGTGATCGCGTTCGAGGGGGACAAGATCCGGCATATGACCAAGATCTGGAACGACGTGCCAGCCTTGCGCGCACTGGGTTGGGCCTGACGCGCTGGCGAATCCTTGTCCTCCTGATCTTCGCGGAGGTCGGGCTCCACTTCCAGACACTGACCTCCGTGGGCGACGACCTGGTTACCGCCCCCGAGCTATGCCTAGCAGAGATCGGCGTGCTGAGCCACACATGAACTCAAGGGAACGGCTGGGTTACAAGGATCAAAGCTCCACCCCGCGATAATTGACACCGATTTCACGTATCGAGTTCTGTAGGCTCACGCCAAATTCACGGTGACAAGCAATCCTCCTCCTGCTCGCAAAACACAGGAGGACTTCCATGCGCATTTCATTCCTGACCATCGGTCTGATCCTGCTTCTTCCAGCGGCTGCAGGCGCAGCTGTCAAGGTTGTGGCCGATGTTCGACGCCAGAGTGATTTGGCCTACGGACAAATTTTGGCCGACGCAGCCAGGGCAGGGCGGATCTATAGCCGCGAGGCAGCTGCAAGTGGTGCACGTCGGCACTACACTGAATTCCTGGCGAGGCAGGTTGTCCGTGCCGGAGATGTGGCTCTTGTCGTCCCAGAGGTGATTCCTGACCCGTGATCGGATAGTCTCGTCTCAATGTTGCACCTGAGGCTCCTTGGGCGTTTCCGGTTGACTGGCGACGATGGCTCCGCCGTCGAGCTACCGGGCTTGCGCGACCGCGCCCTCCTGGCGTTCCTGTCCTTACAAGACAGATCCCAATCGCGCGAAAGGCTGGCGGGCCTTCTCTGGCCAGACCGCCCAGAGATGCAGGCCCGCCAAAGTCTGCGGCAAAGTCTCTCTTCCCTGAGGCGCTTCGCCGTTCCGATCCTCTCCGACGGCCGTGACTTGATCGCACTGGGACCGGGCATTGCTTGCGATGCCAGGGATTTCCTCAGGCATTGCGCAAGTCAACGGCTGGAAGACTTGCGCCAGGTGGTTAGCCTCCATGAGGGAGCCCTCATGGAGGATTGGACCGGCCAGATTAAAGAATTCGAAGAGTGGCTGACTGTGGAACGTGCGCGCATAGCCAAGCTTGCGACCGAAGCCGTCATGAAGCTTCTTAACTGGGCTGCACCAAGACTGCCGGTTTCGGAGAGGCTTTTCCTTGCGCGCAAGGCACTCGAAATTGATCCCTTTCGTGAGGACGCGCACCGTGAAGAACTCCGCGCTCTGGCCGAGATGGGGCTCAAGGGAGAAGCTATCCTGAGCTATCAGGACTTTGCCCGGCTTTTGAAAGATCAATTGGGGGTAGCCCCGGCTCCTGAAACCACCCAGCTGATCCGATACCTCAAGAATGAAGCAGGCGCTACGCCGGTGTCGAGCCAAGACCCAATTTTCCAGATAGGTCGGGACCGACGGGCTCGGGTGTGCGTATTTCCCTTGAGAACTGAGAGTGTTCAAGCGGCCAGTGAGTATCTTTCGGTCGGCATAATGACAGAAATCGCAACCGCCCTGTCACGCTTTCACTCCTTCGACGTTATCGCGCCCGCATCTTGTCAGAGTGTCTTCCGGCGAGTTGACGCCTTCGGGGAGGCCCAGCGCGAATTGTGCGCTGATTATGTGCTCGAGGGTAGTTTCGAGACTGACGGAAGGTTTATCTCGCTCTCTTTGCGTCTGCACCACCTGGAAGATGCCACCCTCTTGTGGTACTGGACAAGTGACCGTCAGGAACCGGACATCCGAAGCCTAAGTACTCAGGTGTCTCACACGGTCGCCAGCCGAATCGACGTCCGGATTAATCAGTTCAGAACTGAAAGAGTGCAGCGCGCCTCCCAGTCCAGCCTGACTGCCTATGACCTCTGGCTCCGTGCGCAGCACTTGCTAATGACCTGGAGCGCAGAGGTCGAAGCGGAGGCGGAACGGCTGCTCTTGACTGCCCTTGAGCACGATCCCCGGCTGGCACGTGCCCACTCCTCCTTAGCATTGCAATTCAACACTCGGCCGCTCGTATCACCTGGCTATACACAGGAGAGCGAGGATCGACGTAGGGCCCTTCACCACGCCCGACTGGCGCTTGACTGTGATCCCCACGACCCACGGAGTCATCTTGCTATGATGTGGGTAACGCTATGGCTGTGCGATCGTACACGCGCCATACGGCACATGCAGATCGCCCATGAACTCAACCCGCACTCGGCTGACGTATTGATGCATGTGGCCTTGGTGAAGGCTTTCATCGGCGAGCCCGATGCAGGGATGAAGCTCGCATCGCAGGCAGTCAATCTGAACCCGCTCTATCCAGACTGGTACTCATACTTTCAGTGTGTGATCCATGTTCTCGTAGGAGAATATGATTTGGCCATGTCATCAGGCATGGGTGTCGCATCGCAGTTCCTTGAGGTAGCGGGATGGCTCGCTATCGCTGCCGGATTCAAGGGTGATCAGGCCCTTGCCACCGAGATGGCCAATCTCCTCCGAGCCAATGTCCGTAGTTCCTGGAGAGGCGATCAGCCTTGGAAAGAACGTGATGCTGCAGAGTGGTTTCTGTCCGTGAACCGTTGGGTCGATGGGCGAGAACGAGCGTTGATCATCGAAGGGCTAAGACTGTCTGACCTCATTTAGTGAGGGGTACACAGTCCCCCTGTGAACAATGCGATTTCATGAGATTTGAAGCCTGACTGTGGCTTGTAAACGGACCGGGATCAGGCTGGCAATCAGGCACAATAGATGCCTCATCCAGCGATCCGGACGACAGAGGACAAGTTTCTGCGCTGCTGACGGAGCGATTTGACGGCGCATTGGCCTTCGCGAGTGCGCTGCACCGTGCACAAATGCGCAAGGGCACCAAAATCCCTTATGTCTCTCATCTCCTGGCTGTCAGCTCCCTGGTCATCTCTCATGGCGGTGATGAGGACCAGGCCATCGCAGCGCTGCGCTACACCAATAGCCCGCTCCGTCTAGGCAATGCTGGATAAGGGAGAGAATTACAAGGATCCGGTGGCTGTCGCAGTCTGATTATTCAATCGTGCGATCAGTTTCCGGTGCGTCGGGCGTGTGAGAGGAGCAAAGAGCAGTAAGGGCTAAGTGATCGGCAAGATCAGGGTCTGGAAAAGCATTCCGAGTCATGGGGCTTCGAGCCCGCAGAGTTGTTTTGCATCGGGCCCGCGCATCTCCATACCGGCCAGCGGTCCTATAGCCCATCGGTGAAGACCTCCTGCTCCGGCTCGCCGCTCATGTTGATGAAAGGCAGCACGGCAATACTGTCCTTGGCTCGCGTTGCCATCACCTTGGACCGAACGGTCTGGCCCAGACTGGCGAGCGCGTTCAGGTACAGCGGATCAGGGTTGGCCTTCTCGGCGGCAGGGGCAGATGTGCCGGAAACTCCGGCACCTTCGCTGATGCGTTCCCTAAGGTCCTGTGTTTCCTTCGCGGGCTCGATATCCAGCTCTCGCCTGAGGAGGTCCCGGCATCGTTCATACTGCTTGAGCGCCAGCGCATTTTCGCCGGCATCGTGAAAGGCTTGCATGAGCAGGCGCTGCGAGGATTCGCGCAGGGGGTCGAGGTCAACGAGATGCTGAGCGGCGGCGACCCGGGCTTGCCCGGTTTCCAATTCCGCAAGCCTCTCGAACAGCCGAAACCTGGACACCCCGAAGCCGGATCGTTCGACGGCGAGCCATTCCTCGAAACTCTCCTCGTGAATGACAATGCCCGCCAGCAGATCCCCGCGGCAGCGGGTGGCGGCAGCCCGCAAGATTGCAGCATCATTCGACAGCGAAGCGGCAGCGATATCAAGAATATCCACCGCCGTGGCGCCCATCTGCAGTGTCAGAGCCTCATCATGGCTGAGGATCAACTTGCTTCCATCTGGTCCCAGTTCCTTCCGGAGAACGGCCAGGGATTGTCGAAGGCTGTTTCGGGCCTGTTCTTCGCCACGATCACCCCACAGGAGACTGGAGAGACGTTCTCTGGTCATCGTCTGACCGGGTGAGAGGGCAAGAACCGCAAGCAGCGCGCGATTCTTCTTGCCGGTGATGGCAACGACGTGGCCGCCCGGGGCCAACAGCGCAAATTCGCCCAACAAGGAAAGTCTGAAGCCGACTAGGGCTTCCTCCCTTCCCGACATTTTTCGCGGTGCAATACTCATTATTCACGCATCCTTGCGCCGCTTTAATGCCCGACTATCCGTGCAATTTGCGCTGGCAGCGTAGCCTTCCTTCATCAAATGACGATCCAAGGAGAGGACAAAGCCATGACAACGAACATATCACTGGTTCCGGGAAGAGCCATAATCATTGCGAAACCCCGGTTTCCGACACTCACTGAGATCGCAGACCAGTTCTGGGCAATGGTAGTCCCTCAGTTCAACTCCAAGGATCGGACTCATGAGGCCATTGAGATTCTCCGCAATCCATCGGCGAGCCCCGACATGTGCGACTGGGCAGAGCGCTATCTTTGTGGAATGGAAGGCCCGAACGAGAAACGATACTGTGAGGGTCGTCGCTGGCAATCTTGACGGCATGTGTTCTTCAGCCAGCCGACATCCGGTCGTGTCCCCTTTGGTGGAGTAGGTGGATGGTAACGAAGCCGCTCGCGAGCGTGTCATCGAGAGCGCTGTAGCGAGCGAGCGGCTGTTGGGTGGTAACCGGGGTTTCCGGATAGGGTCTGGTTGCTGAACCTCAACCTTTGAGCGGCATCTCCAAGAGCCAGGTGTTGAGGCTCTGCGAGGAGATCGATGGCAAGGTGAAGGCCTTCCTCGAGCGGCCGCTAGAAGGCGACTGGCCCTATCTGTGGATCGATGCCACCTATTTGAAGGTCCACCGCGGCGGGCGCATCGTCTCGGTCGCCGTCATCATCGCCACCGGCGTCAATGCGGACGGAAGGCGCGAGGTGCTCGGCATGGAGATCGGCACGTCGGAGGCTGAACCGATCTGGACGGGCTTCCTGCGCAAGCTGACGAGGCGCGGCCTCAGAGGGGTGAAGCTGGTCGTCAGGCCCACAGCGTTAGGGGCTTTCTGTCGGGGGCCGTCAGGAAGCGGAAGGGCCTGGCGGTGCTGAGCGAGTGCGACGGGGAGGGAACGCGACGTTACCGGATCGACCAGGGGCAGGAAGCCTAGACCTATGGTCAAGGCATTGTCAGCCGAGAGGGTCGCCGCGGAGGTGGCGGCCCTTTCGGAACTGCCGCGGGAAGCGTTGGTTGAGCTCTGGGAGCAGCGGTTCAGCTGTGCCCCGCCGAAGGGCTGTGGGCGGCCGTTGCTGGAACTGGCTGCGGCCTATGCCATTCAGGAGAAAGCGTTCGGCGGGCTGAAGGCGGCCGCCCGTCGGGTGCTCGATAGAGAACCGGTTCCAGACGGTGCAGTCATTGATCAGCCACGCCGTCGTCGAAACTCCCGACCGGCTGATGCACGCCGTCCGTTGAAGCCGGGGACCAGGCTGGTGCGGGAGTGGAACGGTCGGACCCATCACGTCGAGGTGGTTGCGGATGGCTTTGTCTGGAATGGCGGGACACATCGGTCGCTGTCGGTGATTGCCCGGGAGATCACCGGCGCCCAGTGGTCCGGCCCGAGGTTCTTCGGACTATGAGTAGGGCATCGCCAGCAGCAAGGCTGCGTTGCGCCATCTATACCCGGAAGTCGACGGAGGAGGGGCTTGAACAGGAGTTCAACTCGCTGGATGCCCAGCATGAGGCATGCGCCGCTTACATCGCCTCGCAGGCAGGAGTTGGGTGGAAATCACTCCCGAAGCGCTACGATGATGGTGGCATCTCCGGCGGCACCATGGAGCGACCGGCCCTGCGAGAGCTTCTTGCCGACATCCGCCGGGACAAGGTCGATGTGGTGGTGGTGTACAAGATTGACCGGCTCACCCGGTCGCTGACAGACTTTGCCAAGATCGTCGAGGTGTTCGATGCCCGGGATGTGTCCTTCGTCTCGGTCACCCAG
>JAGRLX010000335.1 GCA_020441605.1 Alphaproteobacteria bacterium | reverse complement strand
CGCATCGCCATCGCCCGCGCCATCATTCTGAAGCCCCGGGTCGTGGTGCTCGACGAGCCGACCTCGGCTCTCGACCGTCAGGTGCAGAAGCAGATCATCGAGCTGTTGCGAGAGTTACAGGCGGTCAATGACCTGTCCTATCTTTTCATCAGCCACGATCTCGCGGTGGTGCGCGCCATGGCCGACCACATCATGGTGATGAAGAACGGTGTGGTGGTCGAACAGGGCACGCCCGATGAGGTGATGGACCATCCGCAGATGGACTACACCCGGCAACTGATGGCAGCCGCTTTTTCGGCATGAGGTCCGCTGGCCCGTCAGGGCATGCCGTCCATGCAGCCGGCCAGGAGCCCGATCACCTCGTCGTCGGGAACCTGGTGAAAGTCGGCATAGAAGACGCCGATCGCGCCGAAATTGCGTGGCTGTTCCAGACAGACGACGTCGTCGACTTCGGCGCGCAATGTGGCGATTGCATCGGGAGGCGCCACCGGCACTGCCAGAACGAGTCGTTTCGGTCCACGCCGGCGCACCGCCCGCAACGCGGCCCGCATGGTTGTTCCCGTAGCGATTCCGTCATCAACCACGATGGCGGTGTGGCCGGTCACCACTATCGGGGTGCGTCCGCCCAGATAGCGGGTCCGCCGCCGCGCGATCTCGGCCAGTTCGCGCGCCACGCCCTCGTCGAGGTCCTTGCGTTCAAGCCCCGCCATGCGCATCACCGGCTCGTTCAGGATCACCTCGGTCTCACCGCCGTCGACCACGGCCGCCGCCGCCAGTTCGGGCTGCCACGGCACCCCGATCTTGCGCACCATCACGAGGTCGATCGGTGCCTCCAGTGCCTTGGCCACTTCGGCGGCCACCGGCACTCCACCACGGGGCAAGGCCAGCACCACCGGATCCTCGATCGCCATGGTCATCAACCGCTTGGCCAGCAGCCGGCCCGCCGTTGCCCGCGTCGCAAAGCCGTTGAAGCTCATGGTTCGCCGCCGCCTGTCATGCTTCGCGGCGACTGTTGGCGGTCGCGAAGATCAGGTGCTCGGATTGCTCCGGACGCTGGACCGGCGCGGCGTAGATTTCCACCAGATGCCGCCGGCCGTCGCCATCCGCCATCTCGAACATCGCCGAATAGGGTTCGGCCCTGGCCGCCACCAGATCGAAGAGATGTCGCAGGCGCACGGCCATGCGCTTGTCGGCAGCCTCGGCCGGTTCGTGACCGGTGATCCCCAGAAGTTCCCGCGCGAAGCTTCCGGCGAGCGAAATCAGCCAGTGCTGGCTGCCATTGATCGCCAGATGGGCGTGGAAGACATGGGGCAGCAGGATCGCCGGCAACTCGGTCAGATCATCCCGGTCGGGCATCACCTTGCCGCCGCGCCGGTCTTGCCAGAATTCGGCTGCCGCACGCAGCACCGGGTCGGTCGGCTGCGCTGCGTCGATCCGCAGGAACAGGCGGACCATGGCTTCGCTCAGGGGGTCCAGTTCGGTCATGGCATGGATCTCTTCTTGTTGAATGCCGCCTGCAAGGAACCGTGGGTCAGGACGGCGCGACGCCCTTCGACGCCAGATAGCCGACGGCGCCATCGAGAGTCGTCAGTTGTGGATAATCTGCCTCCGGCAATTCGAGCCCGGTGGCCTTGTGCAGGCCGGTGATGAAATTGAGGAAATCCATCGAGTCGAACTCGAACTGTTCGGTGAAGGGCACTGCGGGATCGACGGTCTCCCCTTCCAGGTCGGGTGCGACGGAAAACAGGGTCCGCGTCACGAGCGCGGTGAGCAGGTCGGTCGTCATAGGGCCTCCGGTTGTTTCAGTATTCCATCGAGGGTGGACAGAAATCGGGCCGCGAGCCGTCCGTCGTTGACGCGGTGGTCGCCCGCGACGCTGAACTGGGCAAGGTCGCGGACCACGACGGCCCCGTCCACCACCCACGGCCGTGCCGTCACCTGGCCTGCGCCAATGATCGCCACCTGCGGCGGGTAAATGACCGGCAGCACCAGGTCGGCCGAGTTGTCGCCAAGGCTCGAGAGCGTGATGGTCGCGCCCATCAGTTCCGAACTCCGCAGCCGCCCGCCACGCACCCGCCCCACCAGATCGGCGAGCCGTGCCATGATCTCCTCAAGGCTCAGCCCGTCGGGTTGGTCGATGGCCGGCGCGATCAGTCCCCCGCCTCTAAGGGCGATGCCGATGCCCATGCGGATGGTGGACCCAGGCGCAAAGGCGGCGTTCTCGTAATGCCCGTTGAGCTCCGGAGTCCTTTTCAGGGCCAGGGCGCAGGCCTTGATGATCGGCGCCGCCGTGAGCAGGCGGTCAGGCGGCGCACGTCCGGCATTGCGCGAGGCCAGCCAGTCGGTGAGCGGTGTCATGTCGATGGTCGAGGTCACGTAGTAGTGAGGAATGTCGCGCTTGCTGCGGGCCATGGCCGCGCCGATGGCCTTGCGCATCTCCGCAAGATTGAGACCCGAAGGTGTGGCCCCCGGTGTACCCGAACTGGCTGTCGTGCGAGCCGGTAGATCGCGAAGGCCGATGATGCCGTCTGGACCGGGCTTGAGATCGGACAAGGGGAGGCCGAGCCGCGCCGCCGTCATGCGGGCCGCCGGCGTCACGCGCAGCCCCCGTGTCGCATCGGTCACGGCAGCGGCTTCGGGCGAGGGAGCCGGATGGGGCTTCTCTGTCATCGCAGCCGGTGGCGCTGCCACCGCAGATGGGGCAGGCGGTGGCGTGGGCGTCGCGCCTACTTCGCCAGCCACTCGTATGGTCGCCATCACGGCGCCGACCGGCAGCACGGTGCCCGGTTCGGCATGGATCGCCTCCAGGATGCCGTCGCTGAACACTTCGATCTCGATGGCGCCCTTCTGGGTCTCGACCACGGCAAGGACGTCGCCACGCTTGACCGCATCGCCAGGCTGCTTCAGCCACTCGACGAGCTTGCCCTCGTCCATGTCGGCGCCGAGCGATGGCATGCGGAAGGCGGTCATTTGCGCAAGGCCTGTTTCGCGGCCGCGACAATCCCGGCAACCTGCGGCGTGGCCGCGGTTTCCAGATGCCGGGCATAGGGAATGGGCACCTCGGCGCTGCACAGCCGCAGCACCGGCCAGTCCAGCGCGAAGAATGCCCCTTCCATGATGATGCTGCTCACTTCGGCCGCCAGGCTTCCGGTTCGCCAGCCCTCGTCGACCACCACGGCACGGTGGGTCTTTTCCACCGAGGCCAGGATCGTTGCGGTGTCAAGCGGGCGAAGCGATCTGAGGTCGATCACCTCGCAGGAAATGTCTTCCTTCGCCAGCTCCTCGGCTGCGGAAAAAACCTTCTTGAGGCTGCCGCCGTAAGTGATGAGGCTGATGTCTTCACCCGTCCTGCGGATTGCCGCGCCGCCCAGTGGCACGGCGGTCTCCGAACCATCCGGCACCTCCCCCTCGTCGTTGTACAGGGCCGCATGCTCGAATATGAGCACCGGATCGGGGTCGGCAAGCGCCGACCACAGCATGCCGCGGGCATCGGCCACGGTCGCCGGCGCCACCACCCTGATGCCGGGCACATGGGCGTACCAGTTTTCGAGGCTGTGCGAATGCTGGGCAGCCAGCTGGCGGCCGGCGCCCGTCGCCATGCGGATCACCAGGGGCACCGAGAACTGCCCGCCGGACATGTGGCGCAGCGCCGCCGCAGTGTTGACGATCTGGTCCATGGCCAGCAGGCTGAAGTTGACCGTCATGATCTCCACGATCGGCCGCATGCCCCCGAGGGCCGCGCCGATTCCTGCGCCCGTGAAGCCCGATTCCGAAAGCGGCGTATCGCGAATTCGCTCTTCGCCGAACTCGGCGAGCAGGCCCTTCGAGCAGCCATAGGCGCCGCCGTAACGGCCCACGTCCTCGCCCATCAGGAACACCCGCGCGTCGCGGCGCATCGCCTCCTGCAGGGCTTCCCTCACCGCCTCACGATAGCTGATCTTGCGGCTCATGGCGTCACCTCTCCGGTGGCAGGGGTCATCACGTCACGCATGAGGTCGGCTTCTGCCTCCCAGGGGGCTGCCTCGGCAAAGGCGACGGCGGCCTCGACTTCCGCATCGGCTTCGGCGGCGAGGGCGGCGATGTCATCGGCATGCAGCGTGCCGGTTTTGAGCAACCAGTCCTCGAACCGTTTGATCGGCCCCTTCTCCTTCCAGGCCTCCACCTCGGCCTTGTCGCGATAGAGTTCGGCATCGAACATCGAATGGGCCCTGAACCGATAGGTGCGATTCTCCAGGAACTGTGGGCCGCCGCCAGCACGGATCGCCTCGGCCGCCCGCCGTGCCGCAACTTCCACCGCAACGACATCCATCCCGTCCACCGCCTCGGCCGGGATCCGGTAGCTTTCCGCATGCTTGCGGAAGTCGGTCTCGGATTCCGCACGCTGGAGTGCGGTTCCCATCGCATAGCCGTTGTTCTCGCAGACGAAGAGC
>JAGRLX010000334.1 GCA_020441605.1 Alphaproteobacteria bacterium | reverse complement strand
CGATGCCGGTGCTGAGTTCGACTGTCCATGATAACTTAAGTGGGACCCTGGTTTTGAATCCAAGCGGCGGCCCTGTTGGTCAGGGTGAGAGAGCGCCAGGAGGCGATGCGCGGAGCCCTCAGGCGTGGCACAGCGCATCGACGGAGGGCGCCCTGAGGTTGGGCGTCAGGCTCGGTTTTTTGAAGCGCTGGTTGCACAAGCGAAGCGGCCCCTTGACCGACTGGCTTCGCACACTTCTGCGCCCAAGGCCCGCACGCCTGGCGACCATCGCCCTTGCCAATAAGCTCGCACGCATCTGCCGGGCGCTGATGCAAACCGGAGAACTTCACCGGGCCGGCGGTGTGCACCACGCAGCAGTCTAGCCGAAATTGGCAAGTGCAGCAGCAGTGATGAGCGGAAAGGCGAACGCGTCAATCAGGAGAAACCGTTGGTTCCCTCGTGCCAGAAGCACTTTGATTTGTAAGGGACCTGAGAAGCAGACTTCATAATGGCCAGCAGGTCAAGGCCTGCACCAACAGGCCGGACATATGGCTGCAACCCGTGCATCACCGCAGAATCCACTTGCCAAATGGGGCCGTCCACACATGGAAATCCCAATCCGTCAACTGTCAAACGGCTCTAATAGGGAGTACCGTAGACGTTGATCTTTGCTGTGTTCAAGGTTCCCGTGCCACCTGGAAACTTGTTCGCAACCGTCACCTGCCACAATCCGTCGCCCTGTTCGTCCCAGAAATGCGGAGTCGTGAACATGTAAAAGAGATCCTCTTCAGGACGGCCGGCTTGCGGAACACCCAGCACATGAACCGTCCCGGACGGCGAACGGAGCCGAACTTCCAATTGGCCTGGCTTGGTGTGCAGAGCCCCGACGACGACTTCCACATGCTCGACCTTGATCCTGTCCGTGACCAGCATCCCGAATGTCGCGCCAATCGCGCTGTTCGAAGGGATGGTAGTGCTTCCGCTGGTCAGCTTTGAAAAGGAAACCTGCGGAGCGACCGCAGTCCAGGTCCTCGCCATGGAGACCGCTGCATTGGCATCAATGAGCCCAAACCCATAATCATAGCTCACATGCCGGCCCGCCCCATTGTTCTTCCATGTGGTGTTCGTCGGATCGGTCAACTTCGCCGTCCGCACTAGAATATGCATTACATCCCGGTAGGTCAGAGTAGGCTTCATTTGCAACATCAAAGCCGCAACACCGGCCATCATCGGAGCCGCCGCAGACGTGCCGTTGAAGGCCGAGTTATGGTTGGCAACCGTATAGCTACCAGTGAGGCTGTAGCCATTGTTGGAGCCGATGAGGTCGGTAGTGACGATGCCGGCACCCACCGAACCGCCACCTTCGCCAAAGCCGCCGACTGGCGCGACAACCAGATGGCAAGGTCCCCGCTCACTGTAACTCGCGCGCTTGCCGAGATTGTTGACAGAACCCACGCCAATGACGAACCGGCTACAAGCCCAGCCATCATATCCGCCCCAGTCTTCCTGATACAGGTAAGCACTCTGCCCTGGTATTTGTACGGCCTCAGCAGCAAGAGCGCCGTTCCCCGCAGCCCAGATGATCACTGAGCCGCGTCCCGATCGTCCAAGGGTCGCCGCATCCCGCAAGGCCGACTTCATTGCGGCGCCCGGTGCCACGGGAAGAATCCTTGCCGGCATCTGGTTCGAATTGCCGGCGGTCGCCGCAAAGCAATTGTGATGGGCATAGTCGAAGATGAACTGGCCGGTGGAGGCGTCTCTTTGATAGTGGGCATCATTGGCACCATTATCGCAAGGACCCCAGGAATTGTTCTTGATGGCGATCACATCTGTTCTAAAGCCGATCGCGCTGCTTTCTTCGACATCGGTCTTGGCACCGTAAAGCAGTCGAATGTCGCCGAAACGTACGCCATGAGCGACGCCGACACCGCCAGCGCCATTGTTGGCAATCGCGGCAATGATACCAGCCACTGCGGTACCATGGCACCACTTTGCCGAAGTGAGACCATCCCCATTGAAATCGACACAATCGGCAGCACCCGACGTTCGCGGAGGGAAGTCGGCTGCCGCGATTGGTCCGCCCGCCAGAACATCCCGGCTCATAGTCGGCCGATATTTCAAATCCAGATCCCAATGCTTGAAGTCAACGCCATCGTCGACAATACCCACATTAACGCTCGAGCCATCAATGAACGCAGTGCCCTTTTTTTGCTGCCAAGCACGCGTCACATTGAGGTCTACGCCAGGGGTTCCGCCAAACTGCCCTGTATTGCGCAAATGCCATTGCCGGCCGAACAAGGGATCGGCTGGCAGACTCTGACGTTTGTTCGCAGGCTTCGGGACTTGGGGCTCAAGGCTGACGACCATTCCCGACCTTAGAGATGATTGCCGGAGAGCCGCATAGTCGCCCTGGGGCGCTGCGAAGGACAGCAGGTATACCGTCCCAGCATCGTCAAGCCGTTGCATGACACGCGCCCCCAGTTGGCCCGCGATCGCATTGATATCCGCCTCGCTTTTTATTTCGATTACCCACTGCGCAGATGCCATGCCGTCTGAAGACGACGAGCTCCGATTAAATGGCTGCTGCGACGGAACGAGTTGGGCCCTCGGTTCCGGTCCTGAGATCAATGTACAAGCTGTCATTGCCAGACCCGCAAAGGCGTAGCGTACCAAGGAGCGACTATGCATGATGGATTCCTCTACGGCGTCTCCGACTGTACCAGCGGAACGAAACAGAGACGCAAGTTCGTAGCAACTCGACATTCAGACGTCAATATTACCCTAAAGGTAAAATGGACGCTGTCTAAAATTTGCGGTTGCGGTCCGATTGGGGTCGGTACCCATTAGCGCTAGGGTTTGTACTCAATTAGGTTTAGCGGCGCAGTTGATTTGCTGATTCAAGGTTCTGGGAAGGAGCCTTGCGATGGCAAAGAGCGTTTACCTGCTGAATGAGGTTGAGTGGGCACGGATTGAACCGCTGTTACCCAAAGGGCGGCGGGGAGCGCGTCGCGTTGATGATCGCCGGATCATCAGTGGCATTGTCTTCATGTTGCGCAGCGGTGCGCGGTGGCGTGACTGCCCTGCCGCGTATGGTCCGTATACGACCGTCTACAACCGCTTCAACCGGTGGAGCAAACAAGGGGTGTGGGAAGCGATCTTCAGGGTTCTGTCGCATATGGAACGTCCTGCGGACATGGCTGCGGCGGATTCCACCCACATCAAGGTCCACCGATCGGCGGACGGCGCAAAAGGGGGGCCTTCGCCAATGCCATCGGACGCTCGCGCGGTGGCCGCACGAGCAAAATCCACGCGCTGACCGACACCTTGGGGCGGCCTTTCGCGCTGTGCGTGACGCCGGGCAATGCCATGACCTTGTCGGCACCGAGCAAAACCTGAACGCCGTTCCTGTCCCGCGCAGGCTCATCGCCGACCGCGCCTATGATGCCAGGCGATTGCGTGACTGGTTGGCGGACCGTGGCTGTCAGGCCGTTATTCCACCGAACCCAACCCGCAAGTATCCCCACGCCTACGACGTGGTCGCATACAAAGCCCGCAACCTCATCGAACGCATGTTCTCCAGGCTCATGGATTTCCGCAGGATCGCAACGCGTTACGACAAGCGCATCGACACCTGCATGTC
Organism: Alphaproteobacteria bacterium; assembly: GCA_020441605.1. The sequence goes on along the minus strand of JAGRLX010000334.1, from coordinate 55 downwards.
GGCCGTCTTCATAGCCGCAACCATCACATGGTGGATCAATTGAGTCCGGACCCTA
>JAGRLX010000333.1 GCA_020441605.1 Alphaproteobacteria bacterium | reverse complement strand
GTGGTGCGCCTCAAGGGCGGCGATCCGTTCATCTTCGGCCGTGGAAGCGAAGAAGCCCTGACACTGCAGCGCCACGGCATTCCCTTCTCGGTCGTTCCCGGCATTACATCGGCCCAGGGCGCGTCGGCGTCGCTTGCCGTTCCTCTGACCCATCGCGGACTGGCGACCGGCGTGCGCTATGTCACCGGCCATTGCCGGGACGACATGGATCTCGATCTCGACTGGGATGGGCTGGCCGATCCCAACACGACCCTCGTGGTCTACATGGGGCTTGCCAACATCGGCGAGATCGTGTCGCGCCTGCGCGCGGCCGGCAGGGCCGCCGCAACGCCGGTATTGGCCGTCAACAATGCGACCCTGGCGCAGGAGCAGCGCGTCGTGTCGACCCTTGGAACGCTGAGCCGGGACCTGGAAGCGGTTGTGTTCGACGGCCCGGTCCTGTTCATGATAGGGGATGTGGTGAGCCTCCATGGCATCCTGTCGAAGGAAGGAGCGCTAGCCGATGCGAAACCTCTGGCTGCCGTTCCTGTTTAGCATGGCGGCAGCGGCCCTTGCGGCCGCCGGTGCGGTGCCGCCGGCGCGGCAGGCCGAACTCCATAATCTCGTGGTGCAGGATTGTGGATCGTGCCATGGCCTGACCCTCAAGGGGGGGCTGGGCAAGCCGTTGCTTCCGGCCGATCTCGAACCGTTTCCGGATGAGGTCGTCGCGGCCGTCATCCTCGATGGCGTGAAAGGTACGCCAATGCCGCCATGGCGCGGGCTCTTGACAGAAGGCGAGGCGCTGTGGATCGCTCGGCAGTTGAAACAGGGGATTGGACGATGAGGCTGACCCGCAGGGCAAGCTTGGCATTGCCAGTGTTACTGGTGCCTGCCGCCGCAGCAGCAGCCGAAGCAGTTGCGCTGCGCGGAACCGGCGACCTGGGACTGATCATCGAACGGGCCAATGGATCGGTGCTGATCGTCGAGACCACGGGGCGCAGCGTGCTCGCACGGGTCGACGGACTGGGCGACCTGTCCCACGCCACCGCGGTCTACGCGCCCGACCAGCGCCATGCCTTCGTCTTCGGACGAGATGGCGGGCTTACGCGCATCGACATGCTGGAACAACGGATCACCAGACGCGTCATCCAGGGGGGCAATGCGATAGGCGGCGCCATTTCGGATGACGGCCGTCTGATTGCCGTCTCCAACTATGAACCCGGTGGCGTGAAAATCTTCGATCATGAGACCCTGGAGCCCCTCTACGATATTCCTGCGGCCTATGGTGACGGCAAGTTCTCGAAGACCGTGGGCCTGGTCGACCTTCCCGGCCGCCGCTTCATGGTATCGCTCTATGACTCGGGCGAAATCTGGCTGATTGACTGCGCCGGGAACGGGCAGCCCACGGTGCGGAACCTCGGCCAGGCCGGCGAACTGCCCTATGATGGCTATGTCACCGCCGATGGACGCCATTATCTTGCGGGCCTGTTCGGAGAAGATGGCCTCGCGCATGTCGATCTCTGGCAGGACCCGCCGTCGATCCGGCGTGTCATGGCCGGCTACGGCAAGGGCGAGGAACCGCTGCCGGTTTACAAGATGCCGCATCTGGAAGGGTGGGGCGACACCGGGCGCAGTCTGGTGCTTCCGGCGGTCGGTCATCATGAGGTGCTGATCGCCGACAATGAGAGCTTCACGGAGACCGGCAGCATCGCGGTTCACGGGCAGCCGGTGTTCTGCATCGTCCAGCCTGGGGGAAGGTATGTCTGGGTGAATTTTGCGCCACCTGACAATGACACCGTGCAGGTGATCGACATGGTGACCCGCAGCGTCGTTCACGAGATGAGGCCAGGCCCCGGCGTGCTGCATATGGAATTCACGCCAAAAGGCCGGGAGGTGTGGATGTCGGTCAGGGATGCCGACAAGGTGCAGGTCTATGACACGTCGACCTACACCAAGCTCGCCGAACTCGACGCGCAGAAGCCGAGTGGCATCTTCTTCACCGCCCGCGCCAACAGGATCGGCCTGTGAACGCCCTCCTGCATGATCCGGCCCTGGTCGTCGCCGACCGCTGGCAGCGGGACTTTCCCTTGTCCGACAGACCCTTCGCCGCCATCGGCCATCAACACGACCTGACCGAGGCCGAGGTCCTCTCGGGATTCAAGCGGTTGCGCGACAGCGCAATGCTGAGTCGGGTGGGGGCCGTGGTGCGGCCGCACGCGGCCGGTATCAGCACCCTTGCGGCTTTGTCCTGTCCGCCGGAAGACCTGCCGCGGGTTGCCGCGATCGTCTGCGCCGAGCATGGCGTGAACCACAACTACGAGCGCGAGCATGCCTTCAATCTGTGGTTCGTCGTGACCGCCCTGTCGGAATCCGATCTGCTGGCGATCCTCGCGCGGATCGAACGGCACACCGGCTATGGGGTGATCGACCTTCGCCTGCAACAGCCCTATCACATTGACCTGGGCTTCGCGCTCGCCGCGAAGGATGGCCGCAAGCCCGCGCAAGGCAGCGCCAGCCGCCAGGCCACGGCGGATGAACAGAAGCTCCTTGCTGCCATGGAAGATGGCATTCCGCTGGTCGAAACGCCGTTTGCCGCGATGGCGCTCAGGCTGGGGTGGAGCGAACCGGATGTGCGTGAGATGATCGGTGCTATGTGCAAGGCAGGCATCATCAGCCGCTTCGGCTGCGTGATCCGCCACCGCTCCGTGGGCTACACGGCCAATGCCATGGCCGTTTGGGATGTGCCCGGCGAGATCACCGATTGCATCGGTTGGCGCTTGGCCGGCGAACCGGGCGTCACACTCTGCTATCGCCGCAATCGCGCCGGAACCCAGTGGCCCTACAATCTCTTCGCCATGATCCATGGCCGCGACAAGGAGGCCGTAAAGGCCTTGATCGCCACCATCGCCCAGCGCACCGGGCTGTCGGACTATCCCTCCGACATCCTGTTCAGCCGCCGTTGCTTCGCCCAGCGCGGCGCCCGCTTTTCGGCGCGGGAGGCTGCATGAAACCGCTGCTCGACCATGTCGACCGCCAGATCATCAATCACCTGCAGGATGGCCTGGACATCTGCGACGAGCCTTTCGCGGCGCCTGCCGCCGAGATCGGCATCACCGTGGAGGACCTCGTCGCGCGGCTGCAGAGGTTGCGGGAAAGCGGCGTCTTGTCGCGCGTGGGGCCGATGTTCAATGCCGCCCGCATGGGTGGCGGTCTCACGCTTTGCGCGATGGCCGTGCCGGCCAATGACTTCGAGCGGATTGCCGGCATCGTCAACGGCTTTGCCGCGGTGGCTCATAACTATGAGCGCGCCCATCGCTACAACATGTGGTTCGTTCTGGCGACTGAAAGCACCGAGCGCACGGGAGAGGTGATCGCTGAAATCGAGCGCTTGACCGACGTCAAGGTTCTCAACCTGCCGAAGCAGGAAGAGTATTTCATCGGATTGAGAGTCGAGGCATGACCGCTGAAGATACATTTGCCGTGCTGGACCGCGCGATCGTCAGGGCGACGCAAGAGGGATTGCCGCTCTTGCCGCGGCCCTATGACGAGGTCGCGCGGCTGGTCGGCAGCGATGCCGCGACTGTGAAGGCGCGAATGCAACATATGCTCGACCGTGGCAAGATCAGGCGAATTGCGGCCGTACCCAATCACTATGCGCTCGGCCTGACGGCAAATGGCATGAGCGTCTGGGACGTGGAGGACGACGCTATCGCCACACTGGGCCCGAGGGTCGGCGCGCTCGACTTCGTGACCCATTGCTACCGGCGGCCGCGGGTCGGCGGTGAATGGCCCTACAACCTCTTCGCCATGGTGCATG
>JAGRLX010000332.1 GCA_020441605.1 Alphaproteobacteria bacterium | reverse complement strand
CGGATCGCCCATCCGGTCTTCATGCTTGCCTTCATCGTGCTGACGCCGGTGAGCTTCTCGCTGCTAGGCTTCATCATCGGCATCTGGGCCGACAATTTCGAGAAGCTGCAGATCGTGCCGCTGCTGGTCATCACGCCGCTGGTCTTCCTCGGCGGCAGCTTCTACTCGGTCGATATGCTGCCGCCCTTCTGGCAGAAGGTGACGCTGCTCAACCCCGTACTCTACCTCATCAGCGGCTTCCGCTGGAGCTTCTACGAGATTTCCGACGTGCCGGTCAGCGTCTCCATCGCGATGATCGGCGTCTTCCTGTCGGTGTGCCTGGCGATCGTGTGGTGGATGTTCCGGACGGGCTACAGGCTGAAGAGTTGAAGGGGAGCCTGGCGAAGGGTGCGTTGGCGACGCCAGGATGTGGTGGCCATGCGGGCGAACCGGCAATCAAGGTCGGTGCGTCCGGAGCGGACATACCCAATTGTGACGGGACTCAACGTGGACTTCTTGGGTAGGCGCAGGAAACGACGGATCGCCGAAAGAACCAACACCTACTGCAATGAGACTTGGCTTCCGGCCGGGTTCCCAGAACACCGTCGCCCCGCATTCAGGACAAAAATGGAACTCGACCTCGAAGCCATTGTCAGACGATCTGCGCCAACTGTTGAAGTCGCCGGTGATTTCGACATCGAGCCGCGAGAAGAATGCGGCAATGCCGTAAGGGGAACCTGTTCGCTTCTGGCAAGCTGTACAGTGGCAAAGCGACACCAGGCGCGGCTCAGCGGGACACGTCACCTTCAACTTACCGCAAGAACAGCTGGCTTGTCTCTTCATTGCTCGCTCATTGTCCCAAGTGGCCAATCGTTGCGGCAGCTGATGTAGAAATCAAGTTGCACAGAATGCTCGCCGAGGGTTCATATCCCCAACTCAACAGGGCAAGCGAAAAAGCCTCCCGCTTTGCAACCCGGAGGCCCTGCCAGCTTTTCCGGTGTGGGTCATTGCCCCCAGATCGCCCCAGCGGCAGGCATATGCCCTCGAAGGCACGGTGGCGGCGGCGGAGCAAAGGCCGCTGTGCGGACGGGGCTGGCGTTCAGCCACGCCCGGTCTTGATGCGGTAGACCTTGGAGACGACCCGCCAGGCGCCTTCGTGGCACAGCATCGTCAAGACCGTATCAAAGTACATGCCGGCCCATTCGTCCTCGAGATGCGCAACGGCAATATCGCCGTGAACAGACACGCTGCGGATCGACCACCATGCCGTGGCTTGCTTGTCAGCCCCCTCCTCGCACATGCGGATGAAGGCATCGCGCGAGTTCCAGAGAAGCTCACCCTCGTAGTGCCCGACTTCGCATGAATTCTCAAAGAACACCCGCTCCAACTCGGCACGTTCACCAGAGACCATGGCGGTCGCGTATGTGTTCACGACATCGGTGATAGCGGCGATGGTTTCCGTGTTCGTCATGATATCGCACCCTTCTTCCACTTGGTCATTTCTATCTTTCCCGGCAGTTTTCCGCACTTTCTGAAACGAATAGATCCGTTTTCGCACGCCCTCTCGTTACCCCCCAGCTCACTCCGGCGGCAGGCAGACGCC
>JAGRLX010000331.1 GCA_020441605.1 Alphaproteobacteria bacterium | reverse complement strand
ATCATCCTGGTCTTGTTGGCGGCGCCATGAATGTCCGAGGGGGCGAAGCCCGTTGCCGCATTGGTGATGCATTTCTTGCCGACATCCAGCCGATCGGGTCCGAAGGCGGCCGCCGCGGCTGCAGGCGCCACGGCCGCTGCATTCGACGCGGAGCTTTCGGCCTGTTGCTTGATTGCCATCAGGGCGGCGTCGCCGATCGGCACCAGCCGGTTGCCCGGTTCCTCGCGCTTGATTTTCTGCTGCAGAGGTGTGGAATAGTTGCCAAGCGGTAACTGATAGTGCTTGCCGACGAGCACCTGCGTCTGCCCGGCGCTTGCGGCAGATGCCAGCATGGCCGTCACTGACAGCGCGGCTGCAATCCCCAGCGTCTTCCGTAAGATGCTTGTTGTTCTCGATCCTGACCCTAACCGCGTCGTCATCGCCTACTTCCCTCTTTCCTTGCTGTTGAAGCCCCGGTTGAGACTATAAACCGCAGGTGGGAGATCGCAAGAAGTAATGCTACTGAGAATTGAACGGCGTTGCAGACAGAATCATATCCGGGGTAGTGTTCAGACGTGGTAGGCTTCGCCATTGCCAAACGCGCATGAATCGCGACGATGCGTGGCGGGGCATATTCATCAGCACACAGATCATGAAAGGACGATTGAATATCATGGCTAGAAATCCGCAGGCGAAGGCAGGTTCTGGAATGTCCAAGGCTGGAGGCCGCGCGGCCAAGGAACTGGGTGACAGGCAGCGCCTGTCCTACGTTACGACGCGGCTTGGCGAACTCGCCGAAGAAGTTGCCAGGCTGAAGGCGGAACGCAAGGCGTTGCGCGAAAAACTGTCGGCCAAGCGGGCCGCCAAGAAGGCCGGCGCCGACGACTGAGCAGGACGAACACAAACCGCCCGGTATCCGACTGAAGGTCAGGGTGCTGGTTTCGGCCGAGAATGCCGTGGCGGTTGCATGGGCCATGAGCCGCCACACATTTCTGGTGAAGCGAATCTCTTCTGCAAATTGCCGTCGCTCGGCGACTGGGAAGCGGATGGCCGCTGCCCCGAGTTCGTCCAAATTCCAGCCTAGATGCTTTACCGCATGACGGGTCCAGACGTGATCAGAGGTTGCCATGTCCGGTGAAGAGCGCGATTTTGTGGCGTTGCGTTTCGGGCTCGGTCCCGCCGCGCCCGATGAGGACTGGTCGCCCGACGGCATGGTGAAGATGGTGGCCGGGTTCGGTCCGGGTCTCAGGCTTGCGCTGCCGTCCTCGGCCGGGCGGTTCGTGACCCGTACCCAGCTTCTCAACGAGCGGCGTCAAACCAAGGATGCCAAGGCCGATGTCCGCAAGCAGGCGCAGATGCGCTATGCGGTCTTCAACAATCGCACCTTTGTGTCGGATGTCCACAAGCGAGTCATCTGGGCGGTGACGACGCCGCTTCCCTTTGTCGATCGCCTGCTCGCCTACTGGTCGAACCACTTCACTGTCAGCGCCCGCCAGTCGCCGATCGGGGTGATAACGGGACCCTATGAGGTCGAGGCCTTGCAGCCGCATATCGGCGGGCGCTTTGCCGATCTGCTCAAGGCTGCGGTCAAGCATCCGGCCATGTTGCTCTATCTCAATCAGAGCAATTCGATCGGCCCCAATTCTCCGGCGGGCAGGCGGCGCAACCGCGGACTGAACGAAAACCTGGCGCGCGAGATTCTCGAACTCCACACGCTGGGGGTCAATGGTGGCTACACGCAAGCGGATGTCACCGAGTTCGCGCGGCTGATGACCGGCTGGACAGTGGAGCGGAAGACGGGACTTGCGGTGTTCCGCAGAAACCAGGCCGAACCTGGAAGCAAGACCTTGCTTGGCCGCAAGTTCGGTGGGGGCCCTGCCGCGTCCGGTGATTTCGATGCAGCGCTCGACTTCCTGGCCGAGCACCCGTCGACGGCGAAGCATGTCGCCACCCGGATCGTCCGGCATTTCATTGCCGACGATCCCGCCCCGGATGCGATTGCCGACGTGGCCCAGGCCTTTTCCCGGAGTGGTGGCGACCTGCTTGCAGTCTACCGGGCTCTCGCCAGTCTTCCCGAAGCGCGGGTCCGGACCGGGGCCAAGGCGCGCACCGACCGCGACTTTCTGATTGCAGCCTTGCGCGCTATTGCGCTGCCCAAGGTGCGGCTCGATACCAGCGGCGATCCGCCCAAGGGCGTAGGCCTGACTGTGGGTGCCCTCAGGCTTCTGCAACAACCCTATTGGAATGCCCTGTCGCCGGCCGGTTGGCCGGAAGAGGCGGGCGAGTGGCTGTCGCCGGCCGGCCTTGCAGGGCGGCTGCAAATCATTCCACGGCTGGTGCGCACCTCGACGCTGCGCACGCCGGACGAGTTGATCGACCGGGCGCTGGGATCGGTCGTGAGCGAACGGACTTCGCGCATCGTCCAAGCTGCCAGCAACCGTGATGAAGCCATGGCGCTGGTTCTGGCCAGTCCCGAATTCAACAGGAGATGACCATGCTGACCCGCAGGCGCCTGCTGACAAGTGCAACAGCAACGGCTCTTCTGCCGCTCATGGGCCGGCTCACCCTGGCTGCGGCCGAGGGAGACAACCGCTTCGTCTGCATCATCTTGCGGGGCGGCATGGATGGCCTGGACGTCGTGCGGCCAGTGGGTGATCCGGCCTATGCCGCGCTCCGCCCCGAAGCTGGCGCCGATGCCAACGTCGATCTTGACGGGCATTTCGCCATGCACCCGGCACTTGGACCTCTCGAGCCGATGTTTCGTGACCGGCAACTCAGTTTTGTTCATGCCGTCGCCACGCCCTATCGCGAACGCAGCCATTTCGCCGGGCAGGACGTGCTCGAGCAGGGTGGCAATGACCGCGGCCTGCACGATGGCTGGCTCAACCGCATGCTGGGGCTCGTGCCAAAGGCCCGCGCGGTCGACATCGGAACCGGCGAGTCCATGCTGCTCAGCGGCAGGGAGCCTGTTAAGAACTGGTATCCGGAAATCGAAACCGACCTCAAGTCCGACAGCTACCAGTTCCTCGAAGCCCTCTATGCCGATGATGCGGAGTTGAGCCGGGCCTTAACCGGGATCGAGACCGACAGTGGCAAGTCGATGGCCGGCGACGATACCGACAAGGGCGTCTCCAATGCCGAAGTGGCCCGGCTTGCCGGCCGGTTCCTCACCCAGGAGTCGCGGATAGCCGCCTTCTCGATTGCCGGGTGGGATACCCACATCCAGCAGAAGGTCCGTCTCGCCCGGCAATTGGGCGAACTCGCCAAGAGCCTACTGGCGCTGCGCGATGCATTGGGTCCCGTCTGGGCCAAAACCGCCGTTGTCATGTGCAGCGAATTCGGGCGCACGGCCCGCTATAATGGAGCTGGCGGAACTGATCACGGCACGGGGGGCCTCGCCATTCTCGCCGGTGGCCTGCTGGCCAATGGTCAAGGTGGCAAGGTGCTCGGCTCCTGGCCGGGGCTCTCGGCGCTCTACGAGGATCGCGACCTGATGCCGACCTCGGATGTCCGCATGTATCTTGCCTCGCTGTGCGCCGATCTCTTTGCAATTGACCGTTCGAGCATCGCCTCGACTGTCTTCCCGGGGCTCGACCTGGTGTCGCCGGTGAAGCTCATCTGATCCGGCGGCGTGTCACCGAAGTCCTGTTGCACATGAGTGCTGACGGATTGGCGGCTGCGTTGGCGTCAATTGGCCAACATGCGCTCAGGCGCGGCCGTAGATGTCTTCCAGGCGTTCGATGTCGTCCTCCCCGGTATAGCTGCCAAGCTGGACCTCGATGACGCGCAAGGTCTCGTGGCCGGGGTTCTCCAACCGGTGGATGGCGCCAAGCGGAATATACACCGTCTGATCGACTGACAACGGAATGCGCTCGTCGCCGCGCGTGGCAATACCCTCGCCGGCGATGCAGACCCAATGTTCGGCACGGTGCTTGTGCCGCTGCAGCGAGAGCTTGGCCCCTGGCCTGACGGTCAGTTCCTTCACCTGGAAACCTGGTCCGATGTGCAGTTGCTCGTAGGAGCCCCAGGGCCGAAGTACCTTGATGCCGATCGTGGCCTCACTCCGGCCCAGCGCTGTGAGGTGATCGACTGCGCGCTTCACCTCCTGGGCCTTGCTTCGGGGCGCCACGACTACAGCATCCTTGGTGCCGACGGCGATGATGTCGGTCAGCCCGACACCGACGACCAGCGGGCCGTCGCTGCGGATCAGGCATCCCTGACTCGCCACGGCTTCCGCGGCTCCCTGGCAGGCATTGCCATCGGTATCACGGTCGGAGAGTTCCCAGATGGCCTGCCAGTCGCCCACGTCGCTCCAGCCCAGATCGGCTACAACGGTTGCCACGTCCGCGGACTTTTCCATGATGGCGTAGTCGATGGAGATGGATGGTGCGGCGGCAAAGGCTTCGGCGCCGAGGCGCATCACCGGACCCGACGATTCGTCGGGCAATGCGGAAAGGCACGCCGACAGGATCTCGGGTTGCAGGCGCTCGAAAGCATCCAGAATGACGCCCGGCTGGAAAACGAACATGCCGCTGTTCCAGGCATAGCTGCCGCTGGCCAGGAACTGCGCGGCACGGTCGTGATCGGGCTTCTCGACGAAGCCTGCGAGCTTGAATTGCTGTTGTGCCTCGTCGATGGCCTCGCCGATCCGGAGATAGCCGTAGCCGGTCGCCGCATGGGTCGGCGTGATGGCGAAGGTGGTGAGGTAACCGCGGTGGGCCAGATCCGCGGCGCGTGCCACCGCTTCGGCAAAGGCCTCGCCTTTGCGGATGACATGATCGGCTGGAAGTACGAGCATGGCCACGTCCGGACCATGGCGGCGGGCGACCGCCAGCGCCGCCGCGCAGATGGCCGGTGCCGTATTCCGGCCTTCCGGCTCGAGGAGCAGATCGGCGGCGCAGCCATCGGGTGTAGAAGCCTGTTGCTGGACAAGGAAGTCGTGGGCCGACGCGCAGACCACCAATGGCCGGCTGCAATTGGCAATTTGGTTGATCCTATGAAGGGTCGCCTGAAGTAACGTATTGTCGCCGCTCAGGCCGGCGGCATAGGGTTTTGGCAGAACTTCACGCGACGCCGGCCAAAGCCTGGTGCCTTTACCGCCCGCGACTACAACTGGCACGATCATGGAACTACTCGACACTCCTCCGATGAATCAACCTTTTCGGCTAAACTATCTGCCGGGCCCAGGCCATGCAACCGTGGCTATGCATGTTCTCTGATGATGGCGGCCAGCAGCGAGACCACGAAGAATATCATCAGCAACACAATGACGGCGGTACCGATGATATAGGGCCGATCCGGATACAGAGACGCATCGGCGAGTGACGGCGTGGTCACCACGACCAGATACTTGAGCCTTTGCACAGCCTGGAGCCGGGCCTGCTCCAGCTGGGCCATGTTCGACTTGTAGATGTTGGTCACGAATTCGAGGTTGAACTGGATCTCCCGAAATTGCGCGTCGAGCTCGCTCACCGCGTCGCCGGAACCGCCAGACAGGCGGTCCTTTTCCTGGCTCAGCTGTTGCTTGATCGTTGCAATCTCGGTGCGCAGCAGCTGAATCGCCGGCGAGGATTCATTCAGTTCCTTCAGCCTGACGGTGAGTTCGCCCTGCTTGTCGAGCAGCAGCTTTTCCAGCGATCCAATATTGGCGGTGACCATCGATGCTTCAGTGTCGGTGCTGAACAGGCGGTTCTCGCGCTGGAAGCGCAGAAGCGCATTCTTGGCATCCTTCACGCGCGCTTCTGTGGTCGTCAGCTGTCGCTCGAAGAACTGGGTTTGCTCGAGGGTGACGCGGGCATTCAGCTTGTCGACGAATTCCTGGCTGCGCTCGAGAATGGCGTTGACGACATTCTGTGCATACTCGCGGGTGAAGGCCTGGACCTCGATGCTGATGAGCTGGGACTCGATCTCGTAGTTCACCATCACGAAATCCCCCAGATATTCGTGGAAGTCCTCTTCCGAGCCCTCCGAGGGGAAGCGTGTGTACCAGTCGATGTCAGATGAGGTGTAGTGCTGCCGGAGTTGCAGCCGCGCATCGAGATACTTCATCATGTCGATGGAATTGATGAAGGTCACCAGCGTGAGCGCATCCTTGCTGCTGGCCGCTGTGGGCAGGCCCAGCACCGACAGATCGAAACTCTGGGTCGTGCCGGTATCCTGGGTGATCAGGATCTTGGCCGAGCTGTGGTAGCGGTCGGTGGCGTAACGCAGCTCGTAGATGGTGATCGCCACCAGCGGAAGTACGAAGATCAACAGGAAGAGGATGGTGCGGAATCCGGGTCTCATGGGCGATCTGTTCCAGCTTCAATGCGGCCGGCCGGAGCCGCTGCCTGTGCGCGGCGGGCGCGCCGACGGTCCTGATTTTGGTTCCGGGCCGGGATCCCGTCCGGACGTTGGCCGCGGGGCGGGGGCGGTGCCGAAGGGTTCGAATGGCCCGCCGATTCGGCGGCGGCGGCGATGCGCGCCCTCGCCGCTGCCGCCGCGGCTTGGGTCTGGGCTGTGCGGGTCCGGGCGATGGCCTCGTGATGTTCCTCGCCGCTGCCGTGCGTGGGTTTGCCGTCGATGATCTGAAGCAGCTGCTCTAGGGCCCTGCTGGCCTTGATGGCTGCAAGGTCCTGGGCGGTGAGTGCCGCGCTTTTTGGTGGTTGGGCTTTCTGGCGCCGGGCCGCCAGCGCAGGTTTCCTCACGGCTTCGGCTGCCGGCGGGGGCTTGCTGTCTTCTGCCGCGGGTGCCTCGGCTTTTGCAGTTGTTGATCGGCGCTTCAGGAAATCAGCCAGCACCTGATCGGCGTTGGCGCCGGCAGCTGGCCTCGTTGCAGCAGCAAGTGCGCCGGGCCGTGGCGCCCTGGTCGCTGTCCCTGGTTTCGGGGCTTTCACTTTGGCCGCGACCTTCGGCGCAGGTGCTTCAGCGGGCGGTGCCGGTTTGACTGCCTTGGATGACTTCGGCGCCGCCGCGGGCTTGCCCTTGGCTTCGGAAGACTCTTCGATCGGCTCGCCGTAGAAGGCCAGCGCATCGCGGATATCGGGAAAATAGGTCAACTCGCCACCCATGATCACGATGCCTGCATCGCAGAGATTGATCAATTCATCATGGCGGTGCGAGGTGATGATGAATTTCGACGTGGCCAGGCGCTCCTTGATCATTTTCGAAGCAACTTCGCGGAACTGGCGGTCGCCACCGGCGCCGATTTCGTCGAACAGGTAGTAGTCGAAGTTCAAGGACATCGAAATGGCGAACGCCACCCGTTGCCGCATGCCGGCCGAATAGGTCTTCACCGGCAT
>JAGRLX010000330.1 GCA_020441605.1 Alphaproteobacteria bacterium | reverse complement strand
ATGAAGGTCGAGCGGATGGCGATGTCGGGGCAGATCCGCCGCCATGAGGCCAGCCGGTCGAGCACCTTTTCCTGGTTGGCCGGGCGTTTCATCGCCTTGAGCACGCCAGGTGCAGCATGCTGGAAGGGAATGTCGAGATAGGGAAGGATCTTGCCCTCAGCCATGAGCGGCACGACCTCATCGACATGGGGGTAGGGGTAGACATAATGCAACCGCACCCAGGCGCCGAGGTTGCCCAGTTCCCTGGCGAGATCATGGAACTTGGCGCGGATTTCCCGGCCGTGGAATTTCGATGGGGCGTATTTGAAGTCGACGCCATAGGCGCTGGTGTCCTGGCTGATGACCAGCAGTTCCTTGACCCCGGCCTTGACCAGACGCTCCGCCTCGTAGAGCACCGACGCAACCGGGCGCGAGACCAGATCGCCGCGAATCGACGGTATGATGCAGAACGAGCAGCGGTTGTTGCAGCCTTCGGAAATCTTCAGATAGGCATAATGCTTGGGCGTCAGGTGGAGCCCTTGTGGCGGGACGAGATCGTATTTCGGATCATGTGCCGGCGGCAGGGCCTCGTGCACGGCTCCGACCACCTGTTCGTATTGGTGAGGGCCGGTGACCGCTAGCACGCCGGGATGGGTGGCCTTGATGACATCGGCTTCCACGCCCATGCAGCCGGTGACGATGACACGACCGTTCTCCGCCATGGCTTCTCCGATGGCCGCGAGAGATTCGGCCTTGGCGCTGTCGAGAAANNAGCCGCAGGTGTTGACGATGACAACGTCGGCGTCGTCGTAACCGGGCGACATGACATAGCCCTCGGCGCGGAGTTGGGTGATGATGCGCTCGGAATCGACGAGCGCCTTGGGGCACCCGAGGGACACCAGACCGATCTTGGGAACATGCTTGCTCATGGCCGTCCCATAGCGGAGGAGGGTGGGGAGCGCAAATACCTCCAGCAGTCCAGCCAGTGCGCCGTGTGACGAGGCGATGCCGGAATGTTATGGCGTCAGGTAAACACAAGGCTCGACGACAACGGCCCGTTGCAATAGCTTGTGCGCCGACTCACAACGAAATCGCACAGGGTAATAGCGATGTCCACACGCCGACAGCTTCTCGCCGCACTGGCCGGATTGGCCTTTCCTACCCTTGCCGCGGCCTCCACGCCACCGGTCAAGAAGGACGCCAAGACGCCCGCCAAGAAGGACGAGAAGAAACCCGACGCAAAGAAAGCTGCCAAGAAGCCCGCTGCCAAGAAGGTGGCGCAGAAGAAGCGCCTGATCATCAGGATCAACAAGGTCAGCCAGAAGATGACGGTAGAACTGGATGGCAAGCGCGAATACACTTGGCCGGTATCGACCGGTGCACCGGGGTACGAAACACCAAGCGGCGCATACACGCCGTTCCGCATGGAGGCCGAACACTTCTCAAAGGAGTGGGACGATGCGCCCATGCCGCATTCGATCTTCTTCACCGGACGTGGGCATGCCGTGCATGGAAGCTACCACATCAAGAGCCTTGGCCGCCGCGCCTCTCACGGTTGTGTGCGGCTGCACCCTGACAACGCCGCCAAGCTGTTTGCCCTGGTGCAGAAGACCGGACTGTCCAACACCCAGGTCGAAGTCCGCGGGGGATTCTTTGACGGGTTTGGCGGTTCAAAGAAATCGAATGGCGATTCCAAGAGGAATCGGTTGTTCCCATGGCAGCGCAACGAACACTGAGCGGCCGGCCGGCCGGCACGCCACCGGTGACATAGATGCGGCCGATTGATTATGCGATCTGCTTGATTTCAGCGATCGTCATGATCATCGGCGGGTACCAGTTCTACTTTTTCGTGCAACGGCATCACCTGGGGCAACCGAGGGAGTTCAATACCTGGTTCGATGACAAGGTGCCATTCTGGCCTTCTTGGGTGTGGATCTATTCGGGACTGTACTATCCGATCATCCTTCTTCTGGTCTTTGCGCAGGAATCCTTCCAGTCCTTCAACTATACGGCCTTCAGCTACCTCGTCCTCCTGGCCATGCAGTTCACGGTTTTCTTTTTCTGGCCCGTGCGCATTCCGCAGCGGTGGCGGAAGTATGATGCCAAGGCATCTCTCTCGCTCCGCATGCTCGCCTTCGTTCATCGTTACGACAAGATGGCGAACAGCATCCCCAGCATGCACGTCAGCGTCGCCACGCTCACCGCTATACATCTTCGAGCGGCCTTCGCGCCAGGTCTCGCGAGTTGGGCCGACATTGTCTATCTCTTTCCGTTATTGATTGCCTTGAGCGCATTGTTCACCAAACAGCACTATGTCTATGACATCGTTCCGGGAGTTGTGTTTGGCTGGGCTGCGGCCAGGCTGACCGGAGCCATTCTGAATTGAGTTCGCGCGGAGCGCGGTTTGCTTTGACAGTCTTGCGCATTCATGACTACATTGAAATGGGGGATGAAGTTGGTGGAAGGGAGTTACACCGATGAAGTTCCATTCTCTTGGGGCCATTTCTGCACTCGTTTTTACGGTAGTCTTGACTGGCGGCGCGGCCGCAGCCGAGGATGATCTGGCAGCGGGGCGCGCCGAATATGAGCGGTCCTGCGTTGCCTGTCATGGTGCCGACGGCAAGGGTCACGGCGAATTTGCCAAGTACCTGACGGTGAAGCCCGCCGACCTCACGCAGCTCGCCAAGGCCAACCACGGTCAATACCCGTTTCAGAAGATCTTCCAGGTGATCGACGGCCGTGCGGTCGCGCGGGCCCACGGCGATGGTCCCATGCCGATCTGGGGAGACCGCTATATCGCAAGCAGCGGCGCGGCCGGCGCTGAGCCCTACCGCACCTATTCAGCCGAACCCTTCGTGCGCGCCAGGATTCTGGAGCTGACCTATTACATCCAGTCGCTCCAGGAGTAACCGGCACCGCAGCCCGGCGCTATATGAAGCCATGGCGGCGATGATCGCGCGCATCGCCGCTAACAGCTGCCTTACCACAACAGTTCTCGCCGCACTCGCAATGCCCGTGGCCGCCAGCCACGTGCCGCGGATCGGTTTTGAGGTTCTGACCCATGATGACGAGACGTCGGTCGCCGCGGGGACCGTTCGGTTTCGCTTCAACGGCACGATCGAATATCCCATGGCGGAAAATCTCAAGGAGATGTGGGAAGAGAACCGCCTCTCCGCCCAGGCCGTCGAACTGGAACTCGATAGTCCCGGTGGCAGTCTGACACAGGCCAAGGCGGTGATCGCCGTCCTCCAGGCTATCGCGGCAGAGGTGGACCTTACGACCATCGTGCGTCAGGGCAAGGTTTGCGCGTCAGCTTGCGTCCCGGTCTTCATGCAAGGCAAGACGCGCATGGGAGGAACGGCATCTGCCTGGATGTTCCATGGCGCCTGCCACCGTTTCACCAATGTGCCCAACGCATCCGGAACCCTAGAATACCTCTCATTGATGGAGGCGGCCGGCCTCGACGCCGATTTCATCTGCAAGCTGACCGAGAGCGGGTTTCTCGAAAAGCCTGGTGAGTATTGGTTGAGCGGATACGAATTGATCTACGTTCACAAATCCAATGTAATCAATCATCCGCTGGACCCTTGGCAACCGGCTACACCTCTCGTGCCACCCTTCGATCCGAATATTCGTCCGCGCTAGCCGCCGCCATGGGCGAGCCGGTGAGGCGGCCTGGACATCCGCCGATCGAAGGCCCGGCTTGACAAATCGCCCCCTCCATGCGCTTTTCCGCGCCGAATTCGCCTATTCCTGTGAGGTTCCATGCACGCCTACCGCAGCCACACCTGTGGCCAGCTTCGTATCGATCACGCCGGCCAGGACATCCGCCTTTCGGGCTGGGTCCACCGGGTTCGCGACCACGGTGGCGTGCTGTTCATCGATCTTCGCGATCATTATGGCGTCACCCAGGTGGTGGCCGATCCGGATTCGCCCGCATTCAGGGTGGCGGAGACGGTGCGGTCCGAATGGGTGATCAGGATCGACGGCAAGGTTCGTCCCCGGCCGTCCGGAACCGAAAACCACGACCTGCCCACCGGTCTCGTGGAAGTCTTCGCCACCGGAATCGAGATACTTTCGCAGGCGGCCGAACTCCCGTTGCCGGTGTTCGGCGACACCGAATATCCCGAGGACATCCGGCTCAAGTATCGCTTCCTCGACCTGCGCCGCGAGCGCATCCATGGCAACATCATGAAGCGCGGCGCGATCATCGACTCGCTCAGGCGGCGCATGAAGGACCAGGGATTCTTCGAATTCCAGACGCCGATCCTGACCGCTTCGTCGCCCGAGGGTGCCCGCGACTTCCTGGTGCCGAGCCGCATGCA
>JAGRLX010000036.1:2692-3424 GCA_020441605.1 Alphaproteobacteria bacterium | reverse complement strand
CGCGCCAGGCAGCAACGATGGAAGAGGCGTTTTTCGCAGATCCGGCGGGAGCGTCTTCCGGCGACGTGAGGCTCTAAGCCTCTGTTATAGTTTAAGAAGTGAGCCTTGGCGCCAGGCGTCAGGGTTCGCGGAAAGGATGTGTGTGATGCGGCTTGCGACATCGGCGCTGAGTGGTCCGGGTTCAGGAACACGATACACGCATTGCGCGATCAGATAAAAGAGAACCGCATCCGGTAATCCGAGAAAAGCGAAACGGATTAGGCCTTGCGCAATACGACTTGCGCGAGCGGTGTTTCGCTGTGTGCGTTGCGCGTTCGGAATTCGGCGATGCGAAATCAGATAAATGAAACCGGGTTTGTGAATTCGGACTGCGGAACCCGGGAGAAAGGAGATGAGGGACATGGCAAACGGGATACGCGTCGTCCTGGTGATGAACCGCAAGGGCGGGTCGGGCAAGAGCACCCTCTGCCGGGCGCTGGCTTCCGCCGCTGTGGCCCGCGGCGAGACGGTGACGATCTTCGACACCGACAGCTCGAAGTCCTGCCTTCACTGGATGGAAGCTGGCCGCGCGTCCGGCAACTGGTCGGCGCAGATTGAGGTCGTTCACACCTTGGACGCCCACCACGTAGTTGAGGCCATCGGCCAGATCTACGACAAGCCCGACCAGGAGCATCTGATCCTGATCGACACCTTCGGCGGCGGATCGGAAGCCCAGGACATGCTCGCGGTTGC
>JAGRLX010000036.1:527-2566 GCA_020441605.1 Alphaproteobacteria bacterium | reverse complement strand
ACGCTGAGCCGCGTGCCGCTGCGCGTCTCGGAGACCGAGCGCGGCGTGGCCGAGGAGCTGTTCCGCGCCTTGCCCGCCTGCGAGGCCTTTCTGTCGAACCGCAGCGCCTATGTCCGCATGGACAAGGAAGGGCTTCTCGGTCTGATCGCGGAACGGACACCCAACCGGGCGCTGGCTGCGCATTTGCAGAACGCGGTGAAGGAGGCCACGGACCTTCTCGACGAGATCGACCATCTGATCACGGCCCCGGTGGAGGCGATCTGATGGCGCCGCGCAAGGATATGATGCGCATCATCCGGCGCGACGCGGGCTTCTCGGCCAAGCTCGGCTTCGGCGAGACTACAGGGGCTCAGCGAGCAATACCGGAAACGGCGAAGGAGGAAACCGCTGCGGCACGGGAAGCAGACTTTGTTCCAAGCGGAGTGCAAGCTGATGGGTTGGGACATCCCCGGAAAGAGGAAGAGGGGTGGGGTGAACCGAGTCCGGTGCCACGGCAACCGCAGGGTATGGCTGGGGCCGGAACAGGCTCAGTGGTTCAGGTCCAAGCGCCGCCTGCGGCAGTTCGGGGAACGGTGGTCTATGTTGCGGTATCCCTGACGGCGGGGCAGGCGGTTCTCGCCGAGGCCTGGGCGCGGGCGGCGCGGTGCAATGTGCCCTTCCTGATCCGCCGCGTAGCCCAAGGTCTGCGAGGCCGGATCGTCGAAGACTGGGAGCAATCGGGCATGCCGGATGTCACCGAAGCGCGCGGCGCCAGGGGCAAGTATCCGACCAGTGTCACCCTGACCCTGCCGCCTCGGTTCGCCGCCGATCTGGCCGCCCGCCACGATCCGCTCGGTCTCCTCGGCCTCGGCCGTGCAATGGGACCAGCGTTCCGGGCGGCATTCCAGGTGGCCTTCGACGATGCGCTCGAACAGGCCAAAGCAAACGTCCTGACGACCGGAGGCACCAAATGACCATCAGGCCAGAGCCAGATGACGCAACCCTCGTGCCCGCCGATCAGATCGACATTGGCCGGCCCGTCGAATGGATGATCGACCCCAGCCGTCGCGATGTCATTCTCGGGGTCACCTACGAATTCAGCCGGACCGGGGTCCG
The DNA here is from genome assembly GCA_020441605.1 of Alphaproteobacteria bacterium. Next base: position 1,471 of record JAGRLX010000036.1, on the reverse strand, counting down.
GCGAACCGTCTGGTACACACCGAACAAGCGACGGCCGAAAATCTTCGCCACTGTGACAAGCCTGGAAGATGGCTGAAAATGATCCTGAACGTGAAACCCCAGTACGCCCGCGTTGAGCAGTTGGCGACTGCTATCAATACTGCCATGTCGGGGAGAATTGCCTTGGAAGGAACCATGTTCCGTGCCGACCTTGGTCAGAAACGCGAAACCTTCGTTGCAGAACTGGTCGCGTCCGGTCGCCACAAGTCCAAGAGCCAAGTCCTGCGCGAAGGCATTCGCCTGATCCAGGAGCGCGAGACGCGCCTGGCCGTCCTGGATCTGGCACTGGCCCGCGGGCTCGCCGATCTCCGCGAGGGACGCACAAAGCCACTGGCCCGACGTGATCGTGCGGCTCGAGACCAAGTAGACGGGCATTGGTGACTGCTCGGAACGATCATCGAGATGAGCGGAGCCGCCGAGGCGGATCTTGAGCCGATTGGCGGCGACAGTACCTGGTTAACTGTAGAGCTGAAGAAGATCGGATCACCGTGATGCACACCATAGGCGGGGCAATGAGGGTCCATTCTATACTGTTTCCGACGGGCTGAAGTGTCAGTGCAAGGGACCAACCGCGGCGCCACAGCACTTCTTGTACTTCCGACCGGAGCCGCATGGGCAGGAATCGTTGCGACCGGTCTTCCCGAATGAGGCCGGCGCCGAGGCGATGTTGGCCGCCAGTGGGAAGCCGGGAGGAAGACGCGGCATCCGGGATTTTGCAAAGACATTCAGGTCTTCGACCAGGTCCGGGATCAGGTCGGGCGCCCGTTTGGCCAGCCTGCCCGGCTTGCCCACCTCTCCTTCCGAAAAGTTGATCGCGATCCGTCCCAGGTCGTCCATCTGCCTCAGCGCCCGTTTGGCACGCGCATCATCGCTTTCCCGGATAAGGTTCCAGGCTTCGGGCCGGA
>JAGRLX010000036.1:0-365 GCA_020441605.1 Alphaproteobacteria bacterium | reverse complement strand
TCCGACAGGTTCTCGAATTCCGGCAGACCTCCCGGACCCCATACCTTGCTGAGCCACACCGAGGGCGGGATCATGTCCGGACAGGTGATCAGCCCGGCGCAGAATCCGTCGAACTCTGTGAGCAGCATCGGCTCGTTCTCTTCCGGCAGCGCCATCAGCGTCGCGTCGAGGCGTTCGAGGTCATCGTCACTGTGCCAGTCCAAGATCGAATCCCCATGGGTGCCGGCGAGGTCGACTCGCCGCTGCACCAGATAGGCATTGAATTCCTTCCGGTGGAACCGGAATGAACCCGGCGGGTTGCCCCGCCGGGCTCGAAGGGGAAGACCCGGCGGGCGAGCCCGCCCTCAGAACGGGATCTCGTCGTC
>JAGRLX010000329.1 GCA_020441605.1 Alphaproteobacteria bacterium | reverse complement strand
GTAGCTCAGTTGGGAGAGCGCGGCGTTCGCAATGCCGAGGTCAGGGGTTCGATCCCCCTCTGCTCCACCAGGTCGTCCGTTATAAAATCGCCCGTTATCGCCCACCGCAAATTCGGCCGTGTTTTCCGCGGCATGGCAAGAAGACTGGCACCCGTTGCGGGAGCTGAGACAGTTTCCGACGGCACATTCGGGCGCTTTTGGGCCTTGGTCTCCGGCCCTCGCAAAGATTTTCCCAATCCGCGTATGATCGTTTGACGGAGACTGGTTCGCAAGTCACAAGAGACGGGTTCGTCACTCAGGACTTGTCACCGACGTCGCCTTCATACATTGCGCTGTCCGGTCCCTGACCACTGTCAACCGCAACAGATGCGCGCTCCCGTCATCCAGTGGACTGCAGCCAATGGGTGGAAAGTTCAAATATGATCCGGCTCAAGGTGCTGTGATGGTCAATCCAATCCAAGCTGCCGGCGCTGCTCGGACCAGTCGGCTGGAAGATCCGTGAGGTTGGTAATGCCGAGTCCACGTGGCAGACGGTTCGCTACTGCCGCCTCAACGATATTCGGCGCGAGGCAAGCGAGCGAGAGCAGCGACCGGATCGACTTCTCGGAACGGTCACGGCGGTGGGCGAGAGCCGCGATATCCGGAATGTTGCCGCTTATCAGCTAATCGAGCCAAAGCCGTGCCTGGGCGATGCCGGTCACGACTCGGGCTCGTGATTCCGACTTGAGCGGCAATATCGATTGTTGTGAGCCGGAGACGGCGAGAACCTGCCGCTTGCGCGTGGCGGGAGGCTTGGACCAGGGGATTGTGATGATCTCTGGCTGATCCTGATGCGACGCCGAATCCTCCGGGTGAGTTTCGCTATCTTGTCGCGAGACACCTGATTCATCGTCCGCCGTAGCTGCGGTGGCAGGCGGGAGAACTTTCAGCTCTACGGCGATATGCCGAGGATGAATCGTCACCTTGCTGATTGTTGCACGGACGTGCTGTGAATGGATTTCGATATTCGGTGTCGCGTCATTCTCTTCTGGAAACCGCTTCTCGAGAGCTTCGATGATGGCACGCTCGACATCACCGGCGGGAACTCGTGTGATGGTACCGGCCCGGTCCTTCTGGCCGTGGCCCAGGACCCAGGACTGCTAGTAGCGATAGCGGACGGATCCCTTGCTGGCATGGACCAGCGTCATGCGGTTGCCGGCGTCATCGAAGATGAGGCCCGCCAGCAAAGCTTGTGACTTGCCCTTGGCCTTGTATCGGTGGTTCTTGCGCTGGGCGAGCAACGCCTGCACAACAGCGAACATCTCGGACGCGATGATTGGCTCATGTTCGCCCGGATAGCTCCGCCCGCGGTGGTTGATCTCGCCGAGATACATCCGATTGCCGAGGAGGTGCGAAAGAGCGCCGGTCCGGAACGGCTTGCCTCCAACTGGCTGTCCCGATGCGAAGGTTCGCGGCCGGGACACGATGCCTCGGTCCGCCAGTGCTTGTGCCAGCCGCGGCAGGGACTTGAGCTCGAGGTAGAGGGTGAAGATCTTTAGGACCTTGTCGGCTTCGGGTGGATCCACCAGGAGCTTGCGTTTCTCCAGTCGATAGCCATAGGGCACGATACCGCCCATCCACAGGCCCTTCTTCTTCGAAGCGGCGATCTTGTCGCGGATGCGTTCGCCCGTGACCTCGCGCTCGAACTGGGCAAAGGACAGCAGCACATTCAATGTCAGCCGACCCATGCTCGTGGCCGTGTTGAACGACTGAGTGACAGAGACGAAAGACGCCTCCGCCGCATCCAGCTTCTCGACAAGTTTGGCAAAGTCGGCGAGCGATCGGGTAAGACGGTCAATCTTGTAGACGACGATTTGATCGACCAGGCCTTCTTCGACATCTGCGATCAGTCGCTGCAGGCTTGGCCGATCCAGTGTTCCGCCCGATATGCCGCCATCGTCATAGTGCTCGGGCAGCAGCATCCAGCCTTCACCTGCCTGCGACTGGACAAAGGCTTCGCATGCCTCCCTCTGGGCATCGTGCGAGTTGAAGTCCTGGTCGAGACCTTCCTCCGAAGATTT
>JAGRLX010000328.1 GCA_020441605.1 Alphaproteobacteria bacterium | reverse complement strand
TCCGGCACGACGATGATGGCCTGCTTGAGGCCCTGATTGGCGAGCTTGTCGAGGGCGATGAACATAAGCGCGCGGCTCTTGCCGGAAGCTGGTGGCGACTTGATGAGAAGATACTGCTCGCCGCGCCGTTCATAGGCGCGCTCCTGCATCGGCCGCATGCCGAGGGCGTTGGCTTTGGCCGAACTGCCGTTGCGCGCATAGGTGACGGAGACGGAGGGGACGGTTGGGGGCAGGGTCATTCAATGTCACTCACTTAATATAGCCGTATCGTCTACCACTTCCCATCAATCGAACTGCTCCTAGCCGGTGACCAAATGCGGCATCGAAGTCTGCGGCCTCCAATGCCCACATTCGGAAGTGACCATCCTTTGGAGAGAACACGAGCACCTTTCCATCGTACATGTCGAACCCGTGCTTCTCAGGTATTGGAAGCGATATTTTCTCCATCATGTTGTTGCCAAGTCTAAGATTATTGGAAACCAATTCGCCGGACGGAGGCTCGAAGGTCACGCTCCCAATAATGGAATTCACAGGAAGACTATCCGGCGCGTTGAAGCCAAAATACCTGTTCATACCGCGCGGCATATCGATCTGATTTCCTGGTTTGTCCGCCCCTCTGTTTCGAGTTACGTATCCCGCTTCAATCCAGAATGCTTCAACTTCTCCATAGTTTGGCGCGGGCTCATCAAGCCCTTCCGCCACAATAGCCTCGGCTGACTTCCATCTATGTTCATATAATTCAATGATGTCCTGTGCGGGCGTTGCGGCATTCCAGAGAGCTTCTGCGGCCTTGAACGCCGAACAAAACGTCTTCTTGAATTCCATCTTTATGCTTGTGCGGAAACTCGCTCCGCATTCAACAGCATGGCGAAGTCCGTTCGACGAGAAATTTCCTGAACCAACAACCATGCCAAAACGCGTCTTGTTCGTGTTAATTAGGAAGCCTGTCTTCATGTGGAAGTCATGTCGTGGGAGAAAGCCATCCCGCTCTACCACCCATGCCCCATCATAGATTCGTACATCAGTGTTGGGTTTTTCGATCATAAATTTGAGGGCTTGCGGCTGCGTCCGACCATAGTCGATTCCAAACAACCATCTCGATGGGACGCCATCCCAGAAGTCACTACCAAAAGCCAAGTCGAATGCGACTACCCCCGATTGTGTCGCGTAAGCGTAGAGCCCCAAAAAATCTTCAGTCGCTGCCCATTTATGTATGCGATCAAGCTCCGAAAGGGTTGTTGGCTGATCCTCGATTGATTGGATAAACGCTTGTGTCTTCATCCGCGCGCCTCTATCCCCCGTGGTATGGCTGGTTCCCTGACCGTTGTCATACGCGTGTATAGGTCGAACAGCTTTTCCAACCGTTCGGTGTCATTACGGAAGCGGCGGCCGACATAGATGCGCTCTAGCACTTCGTCATTGCGCTCATGTACCTCTTGCAGGTCGGCCGGAATTTTCTCCGGATCGTAGAGATCGGCGATGGTCGCTGGGAAATGTGCCTCGCGCGCTAGGAGGATGTCCTCAGCGCAGCGAGTCAGGTCAGCCTTGTTCTTTTCGGTGAGCGTTGGGACAGGGAAGGTGTTCCAGCCAAGGGTATTGGAATAGCGAAAATCGGTTTTCAGCTTCCCGCAGACGGTACCTATCCAGACCAGGTGAAGGCGTGATGCCACGATCGACATGTTCCACAACGGCGCATCGTAAAGCGCGAACAACAGATCGCTCACAATCGTCTCTCGATCAAAGAGGTGTATCGGCAGGTAAGGCCTTCTTTCGGAGGAGACCTTCGCCACCGCCAGTGTGTGGCACTTGGCCGTGCCCGCAATCTGGACAAATCGGTAGGGCTTGGATGCAAAATCGCGAGTAGATGCGGCTGCGCTACTGGCGCGGAACTCTCGTACGCGGCCCAACAGAGCGCGCAAATAAGGGTGCGCGTTTGCGAATTCGGAATCCTTGGCTTCAATCCAGATGCACCAGCGAGGCTTCCCTTGGATCATCTGTTCAGACCCAAGATAAGGTCGGATAAACCGAGCGAGCTCAGGATATGATCCTAGGATTCGCATCCTCTCATCGGCGGATAGGATAAAATGGCCTCCGTCTCGCGGCATATTTCCGAATAGCATCGGAGACAAATTGCCTATTGGGCTCCGTGCAACATTGATGGTCTTATTCGCCCCCGCCACAAGATAGGCATTGATGTTGCTCACCTGCCGTTCGATCACAGAACCATCATCAGCAATAGAGAATAGCCGTTTAGGCGACGATAGGTCGCGAGTTATTGCGATGATGGCTACAATGACACCCGCGTTGTGGCTCGCGAGGTTTGCCCATTTAAATGAAGTATGGGCGAAAGAAATCTGGTGGCCCGTTTCAAAAATGAGTGGCCATAAGATTGGGACCTGTTGCCCTTGGCAAATAGAGTTTGTTGACACGAATGCGGTGGACGCCTTCGATCTCAGACCGTAGTCAGCCGCCTTCATGAACCAGCCGGCGACGTAGTCGAGAGACTTCCACGCTGGAGTTCGACTGTCGAAGATTGCTCGTAGGTCCTCCTTGTGGTCATCCTTTTGCCACTTGCTGCCCAAATAGGGTGGATTTCCGCAAATATACGTCTCCCCGCCTTCGTTCTCGAAGTCGATCTGCGGCTGATCGAGCGGAGTGTGAAAAAGGTCGTCGGCATGGTGCTTCACGCCGGTTCCAGTCGGCGGACAGACACTTAGCCAGTCAAGCCGGAGCGCGTTGCCGCAAGTAATCCAGTTCTGCGCGTCGAGCGGCAGGAAGTCCTGCAAGGCTTCCTTCTGGCCGCGATAGAGCACGTCGCACTGAAACTCAGCGATGATGAGCGCAAGTCGCGCGACTTCGGCCGGGAAGCCGCGCAATTCGATGCCGCGAAAATTGGTGAGCGGGATTTCCGTGCGCCGGTCGGCTTCGCCGCGCCGCTTATTGATCTCGGCCTCTATAGCGCGCATTTCCTTGTAGGCGATGACAAGGAAATTCCCGGAGCCGCAAGCCGGATCGAAGACCCTGATCTTCGCCATGCGATTGCGCAGGTTGAGCAGCTTGCGGGGATTGTCGCCCGCTTCTTCAAACCGGGCGCGCAGATCGTCGAGGAACAGCGGACTGAGGACTTTCAGGATGTTCGGCACGGACGTGTAGTGCATGCCGAGCGCGCCGCGCTCTTCATCCTCCGCGACTGCCTGGATCATTGACCCGAAGATGTCCGGGTTGATCTTTGTCCAGTCGAGGCTGCCGATGTGCAGAAGATAGGATCGGGCGATCTTGCTGAAACGCGGCGTGTCTACGCTGCCGGAGAACAGTTCGCCATTCACATAGGGAAAGAGTTCGGCCCATCGCGGAACGCCGGCGCGTGCACGGTCCTCGCGCTTTGTGTTCATGGCGCGGAACAACTCGCCGATCACATCATGGGTGTTGGATGAGTCCTTGGCGCTCATGCGCGCGATGGTATCTGTGAAGAGCCCTTTGCTGCTGAATATGTCAGTATCTTCGGCGAAGAAGCAGAAGATCAGCCGCGCCATGAAGTGATTCATGTTTTGACGGCGGGCGGCGGTGCCCCAATCGGGATTATCTTTCAGAAGCTCGACATAGAGCCGGTTCATGCGACTCGTGGCGCGGATGTCGAACGAGCTTTCGCGGACTTGCTTTACAGTTGTGATGCCGGCGAGTGGCAAAAAGAAGCCGAAATGGTCCGGGAAGTCGGCATAGGCACACGCGACCGTCTCGCCCGATGCCATGTCCTCGGCCTCGAAGGTGTCGCCATCCGTCGCCAGGATGAATTTCGCCTTGGTGCGCGTCGTCGCCGGGCTGGCCTTCAGCGCGGCAAGAGTGTCCGTCACTTTGCCGGGGTGGGTGACGGCAATATGGATGTTATTGGTCTGAAGGACGCCGCCAAGGTCGGACTTGTTCGACTCGCCCTTGCGCAGGCGCTTGAGAGTCGTTTCCTTGTTCCCGAAGGCCTGCAGGAAGGCGAACGGGAACTCCTCGGCTTCAAACGGCTGCTCGGCGAGTTTGGATATGGCCTCTTCAATCTCGATAGCGTTCATTCAAGCTGGAACCTTTCTTCGCTACCTGCCTTAAAGTCAGGACGCGCCCGACTCAAGTGCGCCTGAGTCGCCGACTACGACATGGAACACTATAGGTTTCACTGACGAGCCATGTAGGAAATTGAAGTCAAAGGGGAGATTTCTGATCTGAGGCCCCCGTTCTTGCGACCTTACCGCGACTTAAAATGCGCATGTACCCGGCGGGCGATTCGGGACTTGAGGTAATACCTTGATCTAGAAAGGTAAGTTGAAGCGGGAACGAGGACTGAACCTGTGACCTTTAGCTCAGGAGCCTGAACTGTCTTCTTTGCCGCTCCCACTCCACCGGAAACGGCTCTAGCAGCACATCCATTTGCAACTCCGGCGGCTGCCTGCCATCCAGAATCGCTTCGACGACATCCGGCGCCAACAGAGTGAGGCGCAGGACCCGGCAAACGTAGGACTCATTGATCTTTTCGGCGGCCGCCAGGTCGGCGACCGACGCGAACTCTCCGCGTTCCAGAAGCCGCTTCCAGCGATGGGCGCGGGCGACG
>JAGRLX010000327.1 GCA_020441605.1 Alphaproteobacteria bacterium | reverse complement strand
AAGCCGATCTCGATCTCCTTGAAGCCCATCTTCACCAGCGCGTCGAACATGCGCAGCTTGCGGTCGAGGCCCATCGGCTCGATGAGCGCCTGGTTGCCATCGCGCAGGTCCACCGAGCACCACACCGGCGGCGCGGTGATCGACCGGCTGGGCCATTGCCGGTCGGGCAGATTGACGGGCGGAAAGGGGCGGTATTTTTCGCGGGGAGAAATCATCATGGATCTGGTCTCTTGCCTTGTCTTAGCTGGGTTCGGTGTGGTCACAGTCCCCGGAGAGCCAAGGCATGAGCCCGGCCGGCCCTCAGGGGCAGCTAAGAAGGAGAAGCCCAAGCGCGAGCGGCAGCCGGGAGGCTGCGGCGGAAGACGGAATGAAGCGCGCGTTGGACATGACCGCCCTATAGAGCATGACGGGCCGCGGTGCAACCTTATCGATCGTCGGGGCCCTCAGCCAGTGGCGCGGCCAGTTCCCGCTCCCGCGCCTCCAGCGCCGCCTTGAACCGGGCCAGCGCCCTGCCCCTCTCCTCCGGCGTCAACGAAGCGGCGGACCGGCACGGCGCCGCCGCGGCCAGCCGGTCGAGCTTGGCGGCGAGCCGCACCCGGAAGGCATCGCGCGACTCATGGCTGCGCCGGCACGGCAGGCCCTGCTGTGCCCGCTGACAATCTCCGCTGCGGCGGCAGCGGAAGTCGGGACACACGTCGAGCATGGCATCGCGGGCGATGAAATCGGACGTCATCGGGAAGCCTCATCTGTGAAGGGCGGATCATCGTGGTGGCGGACGGGCAAAGGAGGATGGAGGGGAATGCCGGAGCCGGGGCTCACGCAATCCTGAATCTATTGTGGGCGTGACCGCCCGGCTCGCGCATGCGCCGCAAAAATCGAAGGCCTTTGCGGCCAGCCGATGCGCTTTCGGGAGAAACGGCGCGGCGCTTTTCGTTACCGGCTCGCACTTCGGCTCTGTCCTATCCATGGGACTGCCTAACTGCCTTTTGGGCGCGGGGACCGTAGTATCCCCGGGGCTTGCCGTTCACGCCCGGGACGGAGCCTGCGTGTGGGGCTCCGGCGCGGGCGCCGCCGGCTGATCCGCAATCTCGAGACGCTGTCGACATCGTCCCCTCCTATGGACCAACTTGTAGGGAATATAATCCATAATAGGATAAAAGTCAAGAGGCTTCAATGGCGCCTAACTTCAACAGCCTTCGCCCGGTGGACTGCGCTCTATGCCGACCAGCACTGCGATTGTTCGTCTGGTTGCACTTCAAGCATTCAAGAATGCGGTAGCAACCAAATCATGGTGCCAAGTCATATTCTGTTGCGCTTATGAAGCAAAGGTGACCAAATGGATTCCCCGTTAGGTCCGAAGGCGATTGATCTTTGGCACCAATTGCATACGTTCTCGTGACGCCGCCTGTCGTTTCGTCATAGGCAAACGCATGCACGGTGTGCAATTTACCAAAACCGATAACAACCTCACTCGAACTCTGGCCGCCAGTCCCAAGAGTATAGACAAAGTCACCTGTTACTTTGCCGATTGCCGCTGTTGCGGTCATGATATTGTCGCTGGTCGGTCCTGAAAGATTATAGAGATTATTTCCCAATGTTGCAGAAGCCTGAATGTAGATTAGATCGCCACCGCTCGGAGTGATAGTTACAGAGCACAATGGGTGGCCAACAACGCCAGCAGTCGTTGTTAGGGGCACAGGTGTGGTGCTGTAAGAATGAATGACCTGTCGGATGGCGGCGGGACCGACTGGTCCGGCAATACCCTGCGGACCCTGAGGTCCGGTCGCGCCATCGAGACCGGCAACGCC
>JAGRLX010000326.1 GCA_020441605.1 Alphaproteobacteria bacterium | reverse complement strand
CTCATGCACGCAGGTGAACAGGTCTTCCCGCGCCAGGCCCTGCTTGACCTTCGTCTGGTCGGGCGCCACCGAGGCCGGATTGGTGTTCTGCACCAACAGCACCTTGACCGGCGGGCCGCCGGCGAGATCATAGGGATCACCCAGCAAGGCCGGACCGATGCGGCACTGGTCGATGGTGCGGACATCCTTCACCTTGACGTCGAGCCCCTCGATCATCGTCTTGTTCCAGCGGTACATGCCGGAATTGGAATGGAGCGCGCCGCCACCGCGGTACTGCCAGGCGCCGGTGACCGTCGGGATGCAGCTGACCGCATGCATGTTGACAGCACCATTGCGCGACCGGGTGAAACCATAACCGAGCCGGAAGAAGCTGCGCCGGGTTTGGCCGATGAGCCGGGCGAAAGCCTCAATCTCGGATGCCGGGATATCGCAGATCTTCGCCGCCCAGTCCGGCGTGCGGCTGGCAAGATGGGCCTCGAACTCGCGCGGCGCATCGGTGTATCTCGCGAGATAGTCGCGGTCGGCATAGCCATCGCGGAACAGCACATGCATGATGGCGCAGGCCAGCGCACCGTCCGTACCCGGACGAATGATCAGCTTGACGTCGGCCTGCTTCATGGTGCCGGTGTCGTAGATGTCGACGCAGGCGATCTTCGCACCCCGCGACTTCCGCGCCATCATCGCGTGGGTCATCACATTGACCTGGGTATTGACCGGATTGCCACCCCAGATGACGATGAGATCGGACTCCTGCATCTCGCGCGGATCGATGCCCGACAGCATGCCGGTGCCTGCCAGATAGCCCGACCACGACAACGCCACGCAGAAGGTATCATACATGTTGGAATAGCGCTTGGCATGGCGCAGCCGATTGATACCATCACGCATGACCAGGCCCATGGTGCCCGCGTAGTAATAGGGCCAGACGCTCTCGGCGCCATGCTCCCGCTCCGCCTTGAGCATCGCTGCGGCGGTCTCGCCAAGCGCATCGTCCCAGGAAATCGGCATGAACTCGTCCGAGCCCTTCGGCCCCTTGCGCTTCAGCGGATGAAGCAGCCGGTCGGGATGATGGATGCGCTCGGCATAGCGCGAGACTTTCTCGCAAATCACGCCCAGGGTATAGGAATTGTCCTTGGCACCCCGCACCCGGCCGATGGTGTGGTCGTCGAGGACCTCCACCTCAAGAGCGCAAGTGGACGGGCAGTCATGCGGGCAGGTGGAAAGGCCCGTCTTGATGTTGGGCAGGATGTTCATGGCGCCGGGATGTTATCAGTCCCCGCCGAACAAGTCACCCTGCACCGCCCTGCCCTCATGGGCGAGCAACCATGATTTGCGCTCCACCCCGCCACCATAGCCGGTGAGCGAACCGTCGGCGCCGATCACCCGGTGGCACGGCACCACCACGGCAATGGGGTTGCGGCCATTGGCAAGGCCCACGGCACGCATGGCGTTGCGGTCACCCAGCCGCCGCGCCAACTCGCCATAGGAGATGGTGGTGCCGCAGGGAATGCGCGTGAGTTCCGCCCAGACGCGGCGCTGGAAATCGGTGCCGCCGCCGTCGGTGACGATGCCGTCGATGGCCTTGAGGTCGCCGGCGAAATAGCGCCGGACCCGATCGCTGAGGCCAAAGGGATTGGCCTCCGCGACAATCTCGGCGCCGCCGAAGCGCTTGGCGACCTCGCGCTCGACCCGGTCGGTCGCGTCCTCGAATTCGAGCAGCAAGAGCACGCTATCGCTGGCCAGCAGCAGCATGGTCCCGATCGGCGTCGCGATGCGGTCGGAGAGGAGCATTTCTTTACTTTCGAGTTCCAGTCCTAGGGATCAAGAATTGACTCAAGCATCAGTGGACCTATATCGATCACGCTCCTCGTCAGTTTCCTTCAAGAAATCTGCCTTCTCGTACTTCTTGAGATTATTCAAGAAGTCATCAGGCGAACCGCCCAGCATTTCCTTCTTTGCAATGGCTCCCCGATGCAGGTAGCGGAGGTGAACAAATGCATCCCTATTCCCCATTGGGCTAAGCGAACCCGAAGGGACGCCGTAATGCTTATCAACCGTATTCAATAACTCAAGGATCTTCGCGAGGAGCATCGTGATATGATGTCTTGAAGGATATGCGAGCGGTTGCTTGACGCCGGTAACGTGGTCAATGTCGCTATGTGCGATTACCTTGTCTCGGAGCAATCGAAAGTTTTGAGACGAGCTGTTGATGGCTTCAAGTTGCACTCTAACAGCCTCCGAAATATCTTGTGGGCAAAGATCTACGAGCCGATAGAGCGAGAGATTTCTGAATTTTTTTTGCTGGGCAGGATCCAGCAACCTCGTGATGCCCAAGGTCACGCCTTCGAGGAACTGCCAATAGATGTTGAAGGCAAGACTGCCACCGGCCTCATTCATGAGATCGACACGCTCCTGATTGCCGAATAGCGTTTCGAACTGGTCCCAGACTATCGTCAAGGAAAGCAAACGCTGCCGGCAGTGGCGAAAGACTGGTCCCAAGTCTTCGCCCATCAGCTTCTTGTAGAATTCCAGCTGCTGTTCCGCCGTCTGATCAACCATTCATTGGTTCTTCCAAGTTGCGCGCTTTCTTGGCGAAGCAACTTATCACAGTTTCATCACCTCACCCCAGACGTCCCAGCGCCTCGTCCGCCTTGCCCTTGCGGGCTTCGAGGTCCGACTTGGGCTCGCGGCTTTGCTCCAGAACCTACGGCGGCGAATGCGGCACTCCCTTGTAGTCTCGCGTCCCAATCCCGTCAGTAGAATATGTGCAGATAGCCCAGGGCCTGGCCGCCGAGCACCGCCATCGCCAGGCCGGAGGCCAGCACGAAGGCCGGGTAGCCGAACCACATGATCGTGCGGGGCGCGAGCTTTCGGCCACGGCCGCCCTTGCCCCACCGCATGTCGGCACGCGGCGGCCGGCTGTCGAAGTTCCATCCCTCCGCCGCATATTGCACGAGATCGAGAATGAACATGACGGCAACACGCAGGAATACGGCAGCAAAGATGAGCGCCGCCGCCCAGATCACCACCGGCATCGGGCTGGCGCTGCCGAGGACCAGATAACCGGCCCCGGCCAACAGCAGGACGACCGAGACGCCCACAACGAGAGTGATGTCCCTGCTCGTCATGCTAGCGGACCATGCCGTCGATGCCCATCGTTATCCCAGCCGTCCCAAGGCCTCATCCACCTTGGCCTTGCGGGCGTCGAGGTCCGTCTTGCGCTCGCGGCTTTCCTCCAGAACCTCCGGCGGCGCCTTGGCGACGAAGGACGGATTGTTGAGCCTTGCATCGATGCCGGCCATGTCCTTGGCGATCTTCTCCAGTTCCTTGCCAAGTCTGGCGCGCTCGGCGGCGAAGTCAATGACGCCTTCCAGCGGCAAGGCCACCGTCGCCTCGCCCAGCACGATCTGCGCCGACGCCTTCGGCACCTGATCCTCGAAGCCCATTGAGGAGAGCCGCGCCAGCCGCATGATCTCCGCCTCCCAGGTGGCGGCCCGCATGCGGGTGTCGCTCCCGGCCCCCACCAGCACGCAGGCGATCTTGGCGCCGGCGGGCACGTTCATCTCGGCCCGGACCGAGCGGATCTCGGAAATGAGCCGGATCACCCACTCGATTTCGGCATCGGCGGCGGCATCACCCAGCCCCTTGTAGTCGGGCCACGCCGCCTCGATCAGCCATTGCTCGCGCGCCGCCGTCTGCTGCCAGAGTTCTTCGGTGACGAAGGGCATGAAGGGATGGAGCAGCAGCAGGATTTGGTCCAGCACCCAGGCGGCGGACGCGCGGGTTTCGGCCTTGGCCGCCTCGTCGCTGCCGTTGAGGATCGGTTTGATCAGCTCCAGATACCAGTCGCAATAGACATTCCAGACGAACTGGTAGAGGGCGCCAGCCGCCTCGTTGTACTTGTGCTCCTCGATGGCGCGGGTGACGGCCGCCCCGGTGCGGGCCGCCTCGCCGGCAATCCAGCGGTTGACGGTGACGCGCGCCGCGATCGGGTCGTAGCTTTCATCGCGGGCTACACCGTTCATTTCGGCGAAACGGGCGGCATTCCACAGCTTGGTGCCGAAGTTGCGATAGCCCTCGACCCGCTGCTTCGAGAGCTTGATGTCGCGCCCCTGGGCCGCCATGGCGGCCAGTGTGAAGCGCAGGGCATCGGCGCCATAATCGTCGATCAGGTCGAGCGGGTCGATGACATTGCCCTTCGACTTCGAC
>JAGRLX010000035.1 GCA_020441605.1 Alphaproteobacteria bacterium | reverse complement strand
TGGCCAGCACGCCCGGCAGGTCTTTCTGCGCCCATTTCGCGCTGTCGACGATCGCTTCCCAGCATTCCTTCACGTAGTTGTCGATCTGGTCGTAGGGACTCTTGCGGAAATTGGGGATGTGGCCATTGATGAAATCGACCCAGAACTTCGCCATTTCCTCCGGTGGCAACGGTTCCGACAGGTTCACCGGATGGACCTCAAAACCATAGCCTTTGTAGACATCGAGAAAACCGGGATCAGACAAGAAAACCACCTTGTGGCCGAGCTTTTCCAAGGCTTGGCCGATGCCAACCGAATTGAGTGCCGGCCCAAAGGCAGCTTCGGGAAACAGCGCAATGACCTTCTTGGATTTCTTGCGGATCGCAGCGCGCTTCTTCGCCGCCGGCTTCTTCACTGTTGCTCTTGCCATCCTTACCTCCCTGTGTCTCCCAATCAGTAGCAGACCCTTCACGCCCCTGGAATACGTCCGCGGTTGAGCCGTTGTGCAGCGAGCACCAAGACGAAACTAATGCCCATGACGATAGCTGCCATGGCATTGATCTCGGGCGTCACCCCGAATCGGATCATCGCATAGATTTGCATCGGCAGGGTCGTCGAGGATTGTCCGGCGCCCGCCGTGAAATAGGCGATGATGAATTCATCGATCGACAGGGTGAAGGCCAACAGCGCCGCCGCGATCACCGAGGGCCTGATCAGCGGAAAAGTGATGCGCCAGAAGGTGTTCATAGCAGTGGCGCCCAGATCGCGGGAGGCCTCGTTCAATGACCAGTCGTAGCTCTTGAGCCGGGCTCGCACCACAGCCGTCACGAATGCGATGTTGAAGACGACATGGGCCGCGACGATTGAATGGAGGCCCAGGGTAAGCTTGATCAGGGTGAAGAATGAGAGGAGCGCTATCGCCAACACGATGTCGGGGATGATCATCGGCGCGAACAGCAGGGCCTCGCGCGTTGCGGAAGGCCGGGCCCGCTCGACGCCAAGCGCCAGCATCGTGCCGATCGCCGTGGCGATGAGAGTCGACCAGAAGGCCACGACCAACGAGTTCCAGGCCGCCCCCATGATCTTGGGATTGCTGGCGAGCTTGCCGTACCATTCGAGCGAGAAACCCGTCCAGGCGGTGGGCAGTCCGGCGCGATTAAACGACAGGATGATCAACACCGCAATTGGCAGGTAGAGGAAGCCATAGACAGCACCGAGATGGATGTTAAGCACCCGCATGTTCACCTCGCGCCCGGGCCGACATCAGGGCTTGCAAGAACAGAAGGATCATCATCACCGCGATGAGCAAAGCGGAGAGTGTCGCACCAAACGGCCAGTCGCGCGCCGACAGGAATTGATCGTAGATCAGATTGCCGATCATCTGGAACTTGCCGCCGCCCAGCAGATCAGGTGTCACGAAGTTGCCGATCGAGAGGACGAATACGAAGACCGCGCCAGCGGCGACGCCCGAGGCGGTGAGCGGCAGGGTGATGCGGAAGAAGGTGGTGACGGGACCAGCGCCCAGATCGCGCGAGGCCTCGGCAAGGGACGGGTCGAGGCGCTGCAGGGCTGAATAGATCGCCAGGATCACGAAGGGCGTATAGCTGTAGACCAGGCCCAGGATCACCGCGAACTGGTTGTAGAGCAGCGGCAGCGGCTCACGAGTGAGGCCGGCGCTGGTCAGCAGGCTGTTGATCAGTCCGGCCGGATTGAGCAGAACGATCCAGGCATAAGTGCGGATGAGATAATTGGTCCAGAAGGGAAGCATGGCGACGAAGAGGAGCGCCGTCTGGCGTCCGGCCGGCGCCCTGGCAATGGCATAGGCAGCCGGATATCCGATGAGCAGTGCGATGACGGTCGCCAGGCCCGCGATCTTGCCGCTGGTCAGAAAGATCGAGAGATAAAGCGGGTCGAAGGCCCGGCGAGTATTGTCAAACGTCACGACGCTCCAGTCTATGCCACCATAGATGCCACGCTCGAAGAATATCAGAACGAAAACCAGGAGGCATGGCACGACCATGAGCAGGCCCAGCCATAGGAGACCGGGGGCCATGAGAAGCACCGATGTGAAGCGAGATGACACGCGCTAGAGTCCGGAGCGAGCCCTCTCCCGCTTGAAAGGCGCGGGAGAGGCCAAGGCATCATTGCGCCGCCATGATCTCCGAAACGGTCTTGGAGAAGGCCTTCATGCCACTGCCCAGATCACGCAGCTGCTCGTACTTGAGCAATTCGGCGGGCGCGATCGCCATGTTGGGGTATTGGGTCATCATCGCCGGGTCGACAGCATCCATGCCGGCCTTGTTGGGTGTCTTGTACATGATGTTCTCGACCACCCATTTGCCGTTCTCGGCATTGAGCACGAAGTCGATGAACTTGTGGGCGGCGTCGGCATTCTGGGATGCCTTGGTAATGACGATCGAATCCACCCAGAGGTCTGACCCCTCCTTGGGGATGACGTACTTGATCGCCGGGTTCTCGGCGATGCCATAGTTGCACCAGCCATCCCAGGCATGGACCAGAAGCGCCTCACCAGACACCAGCTTGGAATAGAACGTCGTATCATCATAGGCGAGCAGGCTGTGTTTGGCCTCAATCAACTGATCGCGGACCTTGTCAAGGCTCGCCTGATCCGAGGTGTTGACCGACATGCCATTGGCAAGGAAACCTGCGGCCATAAGCCAGCGGTCGGTCGACAGCATGGTGATCTTGCCCTTAAGATCATCCAATGGTTTGAGCAGATCGTTCCAGCTCGCGGGTTCGGACTTGACCAGGTCGGACCGATAGCAGAGCCCTGTCGTTCCCCAGGTGTAGGGCACCGAGTAGATGTTGCCAGGGTCGTGCTGCAGGCTGTTGGCCTCTGGATAGAGATTGGCCAGGTTGGGGATTTTGCCGTGATCGATGGGGGCAGCCAGACCCAGCTGATTGAGGGCTTCGGCGAATGGCGAAGAGACGAACAGCACGTCGAAGCCTTCACCACCCGAGGCCGTCACCTTGCCCATGATTTCCTCATTGGTGGCATGGACGGCAATCTCGAGATCGATACCGGTGGCGGCCTTGAACTTCTCCGCCATGTCCTTCGGCATGTAGCCATCCCAGTTGGAAATGACGAGTTTCTCGGCCGAGGCACCGCCGGTCGCCGCTACAAGTGTGATGGCGGCAAAAATGGCGGTGAAAAGGCTTTTGGTCTTCATGAGCTGTCTCCCTGTTTTTGTTTCGGGAGAGACTATGTCAATCCGCAAGCCTGGTCGAGAGCCATTGGACGATCACGACAATCTGAAGGGTTGCCAGTGCTCGTGATTTCCTTTTGGGCGAGGGGCGACTATGACAGGGCCTGCAATCTAGGAATGAATCATGGCCAACGCGTTGACCCGACGAAACTTCCTGAGCCTCGCTGGACTGGCACCCCTATTGCGTCCGGCCTGGGCAGCGGACTGGACGAACGTCGAGGCCGAAGCCCGGGGTCAGACTGTCTATTTCAACGCCTGGGCGGGGTCGGCGGCGGTCAACGACTATATCGCCTGGGCGGCAGAGCGCTTGAATGAACGCCACGGGATCCGGCTTGAACATGTGAAGATCACCGATGCCGCAGAAGTGGTGCGCCGGGTGCGTGACGAGATCAAAGCCGGCAAGAATGACGGTTCGGTCGATCTCGTCTGGATCAATGGCGAGAACTTCCGGGCGATGAAGCAGGACCAGCTGCTATTTGGGCCTTTCGCCGAGGATCTGCCGAATTTTGCCCTTGTCGATGTCGAGGGCAAGCCCACCACCCGCATCGATTTTGCCGAGGCGACGGAAGGTCTTGAGAGTCCTTGGGGCATGGCGCAACTTACCTTCTTCGCCGATGGTGAGCGGCTGGCATCGCCGCCGGGGTCGATGGTAGAGTTGCTGGATCTGGCGAGGTCTCAACCGGGCCGCGTGAGCTACCCCTCCCCGCCCGATTTCCATGGCACGACCTTCCTCAAGCAGGTTCTCGTTGAGACCATAGTCGATCGTGAACTCCTGGCACTCAGCATCGATACGGAACAATTTGGTGCATCAGCCGGTCCGATGTTAGGCTACCTGGACACGCTTCACCCCCACCTCTGGCGACAGGGCAAGCAATTCCCGCAATCGCAGGCCCAGGTCAAACAGATGCTGGCGGATGGCGAGTTGATCATGGCTTTGACCTTCAACCCCAATGAGCCCGCCAATCTCGTCGCCGCCGGCGAGTTGCCGAATACAACCATCGCCTGGCAATTTCCGGGGGGCACCATCGCCAACACCCACTTTCTCGCCATCCCGGTGAATGCCCGGGCGAAGGCCGCAGCGCAGGTGACGGCCAATTTCATGCTGTCACCGGAGGCCCAGGCCCGCAAGGCCGACATCGCCGTCTGGGGAGACCCGACGGTGCTGGCCATCTCTAAACTGCCCCCGGCGGACGCCAGCCTTTTTGCCATGGAGTTGGCGCCTGGCAGTCTTACAGCAGCTGCGCCCGCGATCCCCGAGCCCCATGGCAGCTGGGTGCCGCTCATCGAGGCCGCGTGGACCGAACGCTACGGCGCATGAGACACTGGGCCGGCGCGGCGCCGCTTGTCATGGGGTGGGTGCTGCCGTTCCTCGCCGGCCTCGCCATGGCCATCGCGTCGCTGGCCGACGTAGCGGCCTGGCGCGCTGTCCTGATCCACCCGCAGACCTGGCCCGGGCTTGGCCTTTCACTGTGGACAGGCACCGCCAGCACACTAGCAGCATTGATCTGTATGCTGACGATTTCATCGGCGCTCTACCGCAGCAGAGTGTGGAACCTGCTGCAGGTCCTTGCGGCGGGCAGCCTGGCAATCCCCCATCTCGCCTTTGCCATCGGCTTTGGCTTCCTGATCATGCCCAGCGGATGGCTGCTGCGGCTGTTTGTCGGAGGTGCCGTGCCGCCACAATGGGTCACGGTTCAGGATCCCTACGGCCTGTCGCTGATCGCAGCGCTGGCATTGAAGGAAACTCCCTTTCTGCTCGCCATGGCATGGAGCGTGCTGTCACAGGGCGATACCGCCCAGGCACTGAAGGGTCAGTGGCGGGCCGCCGTCAGCCTCGGCCATGCACCCGGGTCGATCTGGTTTCGGGTGATCCAGCCGCAGTTGCTCCGCCGCCTGATGTGGCCAATCATCATCGTGTGGATCTATGGCACAACAGTGGTGGATATGGCTCTGGTCATCGGTCCAACCCAGCCGCCTACTCTCGCGGTCACCCTGTGGCGCAATCTCAACGACGCCGATCCGGCGATCAATGCGCAAGGCCTCGCGGGGACTCTGTTTCTGACTACGGCCCTGGTGCTGGCGGGTACTGTCGTGCCGTTACTGGCCCGCGCGTCGCGAGGCCGGTGGCGGCAGATCCTGGTTCGCGGTCCATCGCCGCTTGCGGTACCGGCCAGACTGGCCACCGCGCTGATCACGCTGCTCGTCACCATCTACGGACTGACAATCGTGGTCCTTGCGGTCATGTCGGCCGCGCCACGATGGGCCTATCCGGCACTCTGGCCTGACACGCTGTCGGTCGCGATGTGGTCGAGGGCCCTGGCCGATGCCTCTCCTCTTCTCCTGAGCCTCGGTCTCGGGGTAGCAACAACGTTGGCCGCCATCGTCAGCATGTTGGCATGGTTAGAGACCCAGCCGGAACATCGCGACCGTTGGCTTCTGGCGATGGCCGTGTTGGCGCTCGGTCTGCCGCAGATCCTGACGGCTGCAGGACAGTACCGAGCCTTTCTCCGGCTCGATCTCACGGGCAGCCTGACCGGACTTTTTCTTACGCATCTGACACCGGTGGCGGCCTATGCGGCCATCGTCCTTGCCCGGCCCTACCGCGCCCTGGATCCGCGTTTCGCGGCAGCGGCACGGGCACTCCGTGCCGGACCAGCGAAGACCTTGCTGCGGATCAAGGTGCCGTTGCTGAAGGCACCCCTGCTCACGACGTCGGCGGTCTGCTTCAGCGTCAGCATGCTGCAGTTCGTGCCCGCCCAGCTCATGGCGAGCGGCCGCTTCTCCACCCTGCCCATGGATGTTGTCACCACAACGGCGGGGGGCAATCGCGCGCTGACGGCCGCCTTCGCGCTGGTGCTGACGATACCGCCGTTGACGGTCTTCGCTGCGGCCGCCTTATTCGGACGACCGCGATGGCGCTGATCCTGAAGGACGTCAGCATCGCAATCGCCGATCGCCAGCTCATCCGGCCGTTCAGCCTGGGCATCGCGCCGGGCGAGATCCTGACGTTGATGGGACCGAGCGGATCTGGCAAGTCCTCGCTCCTGTCGCTGATTGCAGGCGACCTTGAAGCACCCTTCAGTCCTTCGGGTGAAATATGGCTCGGGGGACGCAACCTGACGAAGCTCGCACCCGAGGTCCGTGGCATCGGGCGCCTGTTCCAGGACGATCTGCTGTTTCCTCATATGACCGTTGGCGAAAATCTCCTGTTCGGCATGCCACGGGGAGCGGCCGCCGGGCGCCAGCAGGCGATGCGCGAGGCGCTGCGCCGCGTCGATCTCGAGGGTTTCGCCGATCGTCCGCCGCATACGCTGTCGGGCGGACAGCGATCGCGCGTTGCGCTGATGCGGGCACTTCTGGCCAATCCCCGGGCCATGCTGCTCGACGAGCCATTCAACAAGCTGGACCAGGATTTGCGCGATGCCATGCGGCACCTCGTCTTCAACCATTTGCGGGAACGGGCCATCCCTTGCCTTCTGGTCAGCCACGACCGCGCCGACGCTCCTGCTGGTGCCCGAATTTTGACCTTGTCCCAACAAGGAGACATCCAGAATGATTGACCGCTATGCCCTCCACCTGTTGCGGCCTGTCATAGACGCGTCGGCCCGGCGGGCGGCCGCCCTGGGACTGACGGCTGATGCGGCAACGCTTCTGGGGTTTCTTGCCGGCATGGTGGCGGTGGCACTGATAGGCTTCGATCAGTCTTGGCTCGCCATCGCGCCGCTGCTGGTCAACCGGGCGCTTGACGGCCTGGATGGAAGCCTGGCCCGGCTCACCAGGCCAACCGACCGCGGCGCCTTCCTCGACATCGGCCTCGACTTCGTCTTCTACGCTGCCGTGCCGCTGGCCTTCGCCTTTTGCGATCCTGGTGCGAATGCCCTGCCCGCTGCGGCGCTCCTGGCAGCCTTCATCGGCACCGGCACGAGCTTTCTGGCCTTTGCCGTCATCGCCGAGAAGCGCGGACTCAAGAGCACAGCCTATCCGGCAAAATCCTTCTACTATCTCGGCGGCCTGACGGAAGGTGCCGAGACCATCCTTTGCTTCATTCTGATGTGTCTCTGGCCGCAGTGGTTCGCCACCATCGCCTATGTTTATGGCGCCATGTGCGCGGTCACGATGGTGACCCGGCTGGTTGCCGGTTGGCGTATCTTCGCCGAAGACGCTCGCTGAGCAGACTGCACAAGACTGCGGCAAGCACCAGCAGCAGCGCCGCCGCTTCGCGCCAGCCCACCGGTTGCGCGAGCACAATCGCTATGAGACCCGTTGATGCTACGGGCTCGAGGAAGCTGAACCCTGCGAGCAGGACCGGGTCGCCATGGCGGGCACCGTAGTCCCATGCGAGGTTGGCGAAACCCACAGGGATCAGTCCGGCCAGCGCAAGGCGGACAAATTCATCACCGGGAACCGGGCCTTGCTCGGTGAACATTGTGATCCCCCAGCAGGCCAGAGCGCTCACGCTGACAAAGGCCGTCATGGCATCACCCGGACCGGCGGGAACTCGGGTGCGGAGTCCTGAATAGACCGCCCAGCACAGTGCAGCGGCAATGGCGAGCAGCACGGGCCAGTCGAGCTGCATCGGTCCGCGCTGCAAGGCCAGGAGGATCACACCGGCGAAGCCGATGATGATGGCTGCGATGTCGAGCCACGTCACGCGGGCCACGCCGCAGGCCGACACGATGACCACCATGAAGACTGGCCAGGAGAGGGAGGCGATATTGACCGGCACCGGTTGTCCGCCAAGCGACAGGGCCAGGACATAAAGGCAGTTGCTACCGAACAGCCCCACGAAGCCGAGAGCGAGGGTCGAGACAGGAATCCGCAGGAGGTCCGCCATGCCTTGCCCCCGCGCCATCCGGCTCCCGAGCAAGGCTATGGCCGCGGCGGTGAAGACAATGGCCACGGCCCGAAACGGCAGCGTTGCAGTGTTGGAAGCGACCAGAACCCCGTAACAGGACCAGCCCGCGAGCGCGAGCAGTCCGAAAACCGTTCCTCGTGTTTTCGTCATGTTGCCAAGGCCCCCGCGCCTGAAGATTATTTTCACTGTAGACCAGAAAATTCTTGAACCGACTCGGATTTTGACTCATATAGCGGTCGCCCAAAGTCGCACGTGCCTTAAGGTTTTCCCCAAAGCAACGACGGTGCGGGCTTTTTGGTCTCTGCCGGCTCCTCCAAAGGCCGGGGTTACTGAGAGGCACCACTATCATTGCCCCATGTGCGATTGGGAGCTTCCCAATCAAGCCAAGGCGAACGGCCAGTACGCGCAATGCGTTCCCACGTCTCCATCGCGTGGATCGCGGAGCAGCGCTGGCAATGGCAACGCTTTTTCTGGATTGGGAGAACACCCATGGCCGCGACCGCTCGCATTCTCGACTTCCTGCGTGACCGACGCCCCGAAGGCCCTTGCCTCGT
>JAGRLX010000325.1 GCA_020441605.1 Alphaproteobacteria bacterium | reverse complement strand
CGCAAGGGCAGTTAGGCAGTCCCTCGGATAGGACAGGGCCGAAGTGTTCCCGGTTTGCGAAGAAGTCCTGCTGGAGCGGGCGCTGCAAGGCGCTTTTCGCTGGTCCCCACAGGATCAGCTCCTCGCGCCGGGCCGCGCCCGCGCCTCCCTTCTCTCACATGAAGGGAGATCATTTCCCCGGAAGCGGCGGGTAACCGCTTCCACCCCTGATCCCGCATGTCCGCTGTTTGAGAGAGTTGCGCAAGACCAGTCGCCCCATGCCGGCGCAGCGTTCCCCGGCGATGGCCCCTGCCCCGCTGCCGCAAATGCGCCGCAGTCGCCGGGCTGGATCGCTTCGTGCTATGATGCGCTCCTGATCCGCCCCGGGGCCGGCCGCATCGCAAGGCGGGGTCCGGGGCCTCGCAAGACTGACCATAACCGGAGTGACCACGATGACCCGATTGACCTTCACCCTTCTTGCCGCCGGAGTGGCGGCCGCGATGGCTGTGCCGGCGGCGGCCTCGGGCCGGTCGGCCGCCGACCTGGCGCTCTACCGGCAGGCCCAGCGCGCATGCCAGTCGTGGAAATATTATCCCGACGGCGGCCAGATCCACATCAACTACCGGGAGGGCTGGTTCCGCT
The DNA here is from genome assembly GCA_020441605.1 of Alphaproteobacteria bacterium. The sequence continues at coordinate 3,808 of JAGRLX010000325.1, read as the reverse complement.
GCGACCAGCGCCACGACCGCAAGCGCGACAAGAGCCGCAGCAGCAAGAACTAGCGGACAGGAGGGGGGCGGCGATGGACGACAGCAGGTTTGCCGGCGGCGCGGCCTATATCGCCGGGCGCTACATGCCGATGGGCGAGGCGACGATCCCGGTCACCGACTGGGGCTTCACGCGCTCGGACGTGGTCTATGACGTGGTCCATGTCTGGAAGGGGGCCTTCTTCCGGCTGGCGGACCATCTCGACCGCTTCGAGGCCTCGATGGCGAAGCGCCGCCTGCGGATCGGCGAGGACCGCGAGGGCATCGCCGCCGTGCTGCACCGCTGCGTGGCGCTGGCCGGCCTGCCGGACGCCTTCGTGGCGATGGTGGCGACGCGCGGGCGGCCGCGCATCTTCGGGTCGCGCCGTCCGGCCGACTGCGACAATTACCTGATCGCCTATGCCATTCCATGGATCGACGTGATCCCCACGGACGTGCAGGCGCGCGGCGCGCATCTGTGGATCGGCTCGGTGCCGCGGGTGCCGGATGCGTCGGTCGATCCGACCATCAAGAACTACCAGTGGAGCGACCTCACCTCCAATCTGCTCGAGGCGCATGACGAGAGCTACGACACCGCCGTCACCTGCGATGCAGCGGGGCTGGTCACCGAGGGGCCGGGCTTCAACATCTTCGTGGTGAAGGACGGGGAGATCGCCACGCCGGGCCATGGCAGCCTCCTGGGCATCACCCGCAAGACGGTGCTCGAGGTCTGCGACAGCCTGGGGCTTCCGGTCCGGGTGGGCGCCGTCACCCGCGCCGAGCTCGAGGAGGCCGACGAGGTCTTCCTCTCATCCACTGCCGGCGGGGTGATGCCGGTGTCGCGGGTCATGGGCCATATCATGGGCAACGACCGGCCGGGTCCGGTGTTCCAGCGTGTCCATGACACCTATTGGGCCTGGCACGCCGATCCGCGTTACGCCACCCCGGTCCGCCGGTGACCCGCCACCTGAACGTTTTGTTCGAATTAACCCTCAATCTTAGGCGGATATTGAGACCGCATGGCCGATAGTGATGGATGCGCCCTCGTCGCCTAAGAGCGTGCACATGGATTAGGCCTAGGCCGCCGGTCATCCTCCAGCCGGATATGGAAGCCACGTTAGGGGAATTGGCGCATGGAGCAATCCAGCCGCAACAGAGCTTCGCTTGCCGCCTTTCTCTCGGGATTGCGGGTGGTCGGCGCCGGATTCGGATTTCTCACCTATCTCATCCTGGCCAAGTTCCTTTCACCGGATGGATTGGGTGAGGTTTTCGCCGCCTTCAGCCTCGCTGCAGTGGGTGGAACTGTCGCCTCGCTCGGCTATGCGCAGATCGCCGTACGCTTTGCGGCCCGTTACCGCAACAAGGGCAAGCCCGGGTGGTTCCGAGGTTTCGTCGACCAGAGCACACGCCAGGTTGTCCTGGTTGCAATCGGTCTCGGCGTCCTGATCGGCGCGGTTCTGCTGTTGGGCGTGGTTTCTGATGCCCAATCTGCCCGGTTCTATCTGCTGGCCTGCGTCGCCATACCGCCCATCGCAGTCATGAATCTCTATGTCGGCCACGCGATTGGCTTGCGTCTCTTCATCACCAGCTATCTGCCTGAGGGATTTGGACGTCCGCTTGCCCTTCTCATCCTGATCGCTCTGACGATTGTCTCTGGAGTTTCGCTGACCGGCTCCATTGTCCTGTGGGCCTTCGCCATGTCCTCGGCTTTCGCAGCTCTGTGGGTTCTCATTGACGTCAGACAGCACTTGCCGAAGACAGGCCTGGGCTCAATGGCTTCGCCTGGACTGAAAAGGATCTGGCTTAAAGAGGCCTCCCCGCTCGTGGCGATGGTTGTCTTCGTCGAGTTTTTTGCTGACATCGCAATTCTGGCCGCAATGCCCTTCCTGGGAAGTTCAGATCTGGCGATCTTCGGACTTTGTCTCAAGCTGGCCTTGCTTGCCGGATATTTCGTTCAAGTCGCTCAGCAGATGGCAACCCCAAGCCTTGCTGACAGCCGGCACGCTAGGGACAGCGGCTCACGGGCGAGTCTTCTTCGCGAGTCGAATTTTGTGCCGGCCCTGTTTACGTTCGGAGCTCTCGCTGCATCCGCCATCGTGGGAAAGCCGGTTCTCACACTCTTTCACGCGGACTTCGGTTCGGGTTACTACGCCCTCCTGATACTAATATTCACCCAGTTTATCCGGGCGCTGGCGGGACCGGCCTCTCAAATCCTGATACTGCGCGGATCTCACCACCTGAACGCGGCTCTCAGCATGGCTGCAATGTTGATCCTGATCGTTTCCAACGTGATCTTCATTCCAAGATTGGGACTCGAGGGTGCGGCATTTGCTGTGCTCGTCACATATGCTGTGTGGCTCATAATACAGACACTGGCACTGCGGTTGCTCGACGAGGCCCGTGTCGACATCTTCGCCGCTTTACCTCAGCGCTGGTATTTGACGGCGAGTACATCGAGCCGACGCCGCGAAAGTCTCTCTACCAACAGGTCTCAAAGTGGATGCTCCCGCGTTGGATAACGATCCCGACCGCAATCGTGCAGAAATGAGTTAATCACCAAAATGCCGCTAGCTTTGGATAAACTTCTGACTACACTCGGGTATCCCTTGGGTCTGGGTCTCGCTGTACTGGCGATCACGATCGTGCTGGGACTGCTTGGCTTTCGTCGGATCACAGCGGCCGTTGTCGCATCGAGTACGACGATGATGTGGATTGCCGCAATGCCCATCACAGCCATGTGGCTGATTGGTTCTCTGGAATCCCAGTATCCTGCCAGGCCGGTAGAAGATTACCCCGCTGTCGATGCTGCAATTGTCCTCGGTGGAGGTATTGAGCAACCGAGTGAACGAAACCCCTACCCCGATATGCAAATCGCCGCCGACCGCGTACTGCATGCCTACCGCATTCTCAAAGCCGGAAAGGCTCGGGTCATTCTCCTCTCCGGTGGCAGTGTCTTCAATTCCGAGGCTGGCTTGAGCGAGGCCGACTCCCTAGCAGACATCCTGCTGTCTTTGGGCATCGAACGCCGGAGGCTGATCATCGAGAACCGAAGCCGGAACACCTATCAAAACGCGAGGCAGACAGCAAAGTTGTTCAGGGAACATCGCCTGACCACTGGCCTTCTTGTGACGTCTTCAAGCCACATGCCCCGAGCTCTTGCAACCTTTCGGAAGGCAGGACTTGATCTAGAACCCGCGGCGACCGACATTAACGCTGACAGCTATGACGATCTACCTTTACCGATCAGCTTGCTTCCGGATGCCTTCAGCCTTTACCTGACATCAATCACACTCAAGGAGATCGTCGGTCTAATAGTCTACCGCTGGCGCGGTTGGGCGTAGGGAGGCCATTGGTCAGCGCGGCATGGAGTGCACCGGGATTATCGGAGACTCAAACTCCAAACAACATGCAGCCAGGAAATGGAAGACGACCAACAATTCATTTCCCGGAGGTTCGTGCCCGCGCGGTGTAGATGGAGATAGTTCACCGGGATGAGCCGTCCTCCCACTGGACCGCAGCGTCATCGATTACGGTCACATTAGGGTTTGTACTCAATTAGGTCTAGCGGCGCAGTTGATTTGCTGATTCAAGGTTCTGGGAAGGAGCCTTGCGATGGCAAAGAGCGTTTACCTGCTGAATGAGGTTGAGTGGGCACGGATTGAACCGTTGTTACCCAAAGGGCGGCGGGGAGCGCGTCGCGTTGATGATCGCCGGATCATCAGTGGCATTGTCTTCATGTTGCGCAGCGGTGCGCGGTGGCGTGACTGCCTGCCGCGTATGGTCCGTATACG
>JAGRLX010000324.1 GCA_020441605.1 Alphaproteobacteria bacterium | reverse complement strand
ACAGAAGACCAACGCAATGCCCTGTTGACAATCATGTCGGGACAGGATTCCGAGCCCGGAGCGAATTTCTTTCAGGTCTTCTCGATGACTTTTGACAAGGTGCACGATCCCGTCTTTGCTGAAATCGATTTCGAGGCCGATCTGGACAGTTGCGACGGCCGCTTTGCCGTAAAGGAGATTGTGGAGGCAAATACGCGCGCCATCCGCAATCCGGTGACCGGTCTACCGCACCATGCCAGGGTCGTGCTGCGCGACAGCTTCGAGTTTGCCGAAGCCGAATTCGCCTCGGCCACAACCTGGGCCCGCGGCGCCATACGGCTCGACCTGAAGGACAGTCATGCCCATCTGGCCATGCTGCATCTCACCGGCACAGGGATCGTACATTGACCCCGATCCAGGGTAACGCCCTGCTCTGGGCCGCGCGGCGCGAGCGCGGCCTGGTCGCGGCAGGGCTCGTCTTCGTCGTGGCAGCCGGGCTTTGGGCAACCCTCGAGACCGGCGACTGGCTGATGCGGCCATCCGCGCCGGCCGAGGGCAGTGCCACATATTTCGTGGTCCTGTTCGTCATGTGGTGGACGATGATGATGGCCATGATGATGCCCTCGGCCGCACCTGCCATCTTGAGTTTTAGCGCCATCGCCCGGAATATCCCGGCGGCGGGAGGACTGGCCATCTTCGCACTGGGCTACGCTGCAATCTGGTCTCTGTTTTCGCTGGCTGCCACCGCGATGCAGTTCCTCACCGCCGACGTGATCCCGATGACAGGGATGATGGCGCTCACCAGCAAGGTCCTGGGCGGCCTCCTGCTCGTTGCCGCGGGCGTGTATCAGCTCACACCGCTGAAGAACGCCTGTCTGAAGCACTGCCAGTCACCTTTTCTCTACATCGCCCATCACTGGCGCAACGGCCATGGCGGTGCCTTTCGAATGGGCCTGTCCCATGGCCTCTATTGTACGGGCTGCTGCTGGCTGTTGATGCTGCTGTTGTTCTATGGCGGGGTGATGGAACTCAAATGGATCGTCGGTCTGGCGATCTATGTGGCGGCCGAGAAACTGGTGCCGGCGAAGCTGCGTCTCGATCGCTTCGCCGGAATAGCCCTTTCGGCCTGGGGACTGTGGATTCTTGCCGAAGCGATCAGTTGAAGGTCATGCCGACAACCATGTCTTTCGGCCAGGTGACCTTGAAGCCGTGCTTCACGACCTTCTCGTCCTTGGGCGCAAGCTCGAAGCTCCAGGCCAGCACGCCCCGCTTCTTCTCGAAATCCTTCGCCGTCGGCGCGGTCATGCCGGGCAAGGTGGTGATTTCGATATCCTCGTGGGTCGAATAGGGCATCTGGTCGAGGACGGTCACCGGCACCGCGAAATCATGGAGGTTCTTGACCGTGATGTCATAGGCGCGGGTATCCACGTTGGAGCTTGAAATGATCCCCTCTTCACTAAGCAGGCGTTTTACCTCGACCCGCTTCACCTTGATGAGGTCATCGGCGCCGAAGCCCAGCTTGGCCTCCTCGCCCGGTGACAGCATCGGAAGCCATCCCTGGCCCATATAGACACCGTCGCGATAGAGCATGGCCGTACCCGGCAAGATAGGTGTTTCGCCATCGAGAGTGAAACCTGCCGTCATATAGGCATTGGGATCGAGCTTCGGCACGGCCCGCGCCGCGAGCTTCGCCTCGAGCGTGCTGGTGGAGATGCGCACGTTCTTGGCGGTGCCGGTGTTGTCAATCGAGACTCGGCCAGGAATGGCATAGAGCGCCTGGAAGCCCGCGACCTGCACGTCCGCCTGGACCTGCTGTGCCTTCTTCACCTTGGCTTCCACTTCGGACTTCGCCGCATCCTCGGCGACGTCCCCCAACTTTTCCGCAGCCGGGGCCGGTGCCTGCAGCGCAATGTTGCCGCGGGTCTGGTAGTTCTCTGCCCGGCCCTCCTTGTAGGCATCGATGGGCTGCGGCACCATCTCCGGAGCCGCCGTCGCCCCAACCGGCCGGGCCGTCGAAAGCGTGAGGGCAACGCCGTCCCAGGTCTCTGTCGTCGACTGTGTGACGGCTGCCCGCCGCACCAATTCGATCTTGGCCGCTGTCGACTTGGCCGGCGACGTGAGCCGGGCGTCATAGATCGGTTGCCACCCCGCGCCAGCGATACGATACTTCAGCCGGAAGGTGCCATCGGTCGCCACTGGGGCCGCGAGATGCACAGCGACCCGCATGCGCGCCTGATCCCGCGGGGCCAGTTCCGTCATCTGGACGTTGAGATCGTTGATGCGGATGTCAATCTCCCGCTGCCGCAGCCGCGAGTCGATGATGAGCTTGGAAATGGCCTGCAACCTGCCACCAACCAGATCGAGCAACTGACCCAGGTCATCTGCACCGAAGGTCTTGGGCTCACCCTCCTTCGGCGGTTTGCCGAATGCGTTGGATGCAAGCTCCTGCATCAGATTCTTCTGATATTCGGCATCGGTGATCTTCTGCTCGAGAGCCGAACGCTCGTCGTTCAATTGCTGGATCATGGCTTCGAGCGATTTCCGCTGTGCGTCGATTTCAGTCGAAGGCAGATAGGCAAGCCGCGCATCGACCGAACCGATTTCGATCTGGCCCCCGCCATCGCCTTCGATCCGGATCGTTTCCGCCATCAGGTCGCCCGGCAGTCCTTCGAAGATCAGCGTATGCTCGCCGGCGTCGAGACGCACCTCGGACAGGCGCGTGACTTCGGCACCGCTCGGAAATACGGTGACGGCATCGACTTTCGATATGGCCGGAATGTCGGCCGCGAGAGCGGGTGTCGCGGCCGTGGTGGCAAGAAGCACGAGAGCAAGTTTCAAACGCATTGCGGTTCCTCCATTGGACCCCCGGCCAATGGCGCGATCAAGCGTGGTGGCTCCGGCGATTTAAGGGCCGGAATACGGCAAAACCTGTGTATTGACGCCGACGGTTACCAATGCGAGCCTGCGGGACCCCTGCAACGCCCTGGAGCAAACATGAAAACTCCCGCCCTTCTGGCTGCTTTGCTGCTCGCCGGCTCCAGCATGCCCGCACTCGCCGCCGCCAGCGCCGATGAGGCCTCCCGCATCGCCGCGGCGCTGCAATCCTATTTCACGGCCGAGGCAGGCGTCGTGACGGTCACGCCCGATGGGGACAACTACAATCTGAAGCTCGACTTTGCCCCCCTCTTCGCGAAAATCAAGGACCCGAAGGTCACGATCAGCGTCACCCCGCTGGCCATGGTGCTGGCGGACCAAGGTGGCGGCAAATGGACCGTCACCCAGGATCAGCCGCTGGCCTTCGCCTTCAAGGTCGACGGCACCGTCGACATGGCCGCCAGTATCGGCAGCCTCAAGAGCACCGGCACGTTTGACGAGGTGCTCGGTGCCTTCTCGTCGACCTCCGCCGACATCACCCAGTTCGCGATGAATCAGACGGTGACCGAACAGGGCACCACGACCAATGTGACCTACACGCTCGGCGCGATGCATTATGAGACCGCCACCACCGGAACCGGCGACCGAGCCGACAGCACCATGACGTCGGATTTCAGGGACCTGCGCGAGACCATCACCATGCCGGCGGCCCCGGATGGGTCCACACCGCCCATGGATTTCAGCATTGCCGCGCCGTCCGGGACTCAGGGGGGAACGATCAAGGGATTGAGGCTCGATCCGGTCAAGCAGTTGATCGCCTGGTTCGTTGCAAGGCCCGCGCCCGATGCCATCATCGCCGGACAGGCAGAACTGAAAGACAAGCTGCGCGCCGCCATGCCGCTGTTCGACTCGATGGAAGCCGGCGCCACGATTAACGACATGACGGTCAACACGCTTGTCGGCCGTTTCGGCCTCGGCCAGATCGAAGTCCTGGTCAATGCCAACGGTGTCGTCGAAGACGGGATGGTGCGCGAGAAATTCACCTTTGCGAATGTCAGCCTCCCGGAGGGTATCGTGCCGCCCTGGGCAGCGAATCTGGTGCCGTCCCGCCTCGTGGTCGACTTCAACGTCACCGACTTCAATTTGGCGGCGGCCGCCAAGCTGCTGATCGACAATTTCGACCTGGGCAAGGATCCGCCAATCTCTCCCGAAGTCGAGAGCCAGTTGCAACAGGCGATCATTCCCAAGGGCGCGGTGACGCTCGGTCTCGGACCGAGCGAGATCCTCGCCAGCCTGTTCCACCTCAAGGCAGAAGGCGGCATGACTGCCGGGCCAGCCGCGCCGCCGGCAGGCCAGGCCACATTCCAGCTCAAGGGCCTGGACGATGTCATGGGGGCGCTTCAAGCCGCACCGCCGGAGATGGGCCTGCAACAGATGGCGCCAATGGTGATCGTCGCCAAGGGCCTGGCCAAGCAGGAGGCCGACGGATACCTGTCATGGAAGGTCGAGAGCACGCCGGAGGGAAGCGTGCTTGTCAATGGTACCGATCTGATGAAGATGGGCGGACCATAACCGGTCCTGCCCCACTCATCAGAACTGCAGCGGCCGGGCCTGCTTCACCTGCGGCACCTTGCTCAGCGCATGGAGCACCGAGGCGGGCGTCGGCTCATCGATCGAAACGAGACAGATCGCTTCCCCGCCCTGCTGCTTGCGGCCGAGATTGAAGGTCGCGATGTTCACATTGGCGTTGCCCAGAAGCATGCCCAGTGCACCAATGAACCCCGGCTTGTCGTCATTGGTGATGTAGAGCATGTAGGGTCCAAATTCCGCCTCCAGATCGATGCCCTTGATCTGGATGATGCGCGGCTTGCCGTCCGAGAAGACGGTGCCGGCCACCGAACGCTCCATGGACTCGGTCTTGACCGATAACCGGATGTAGGTCTCGTAGGCGCCACGCTGGGTCTGCTTCACTTCGTCGACCTTGATGCCGCGTTCACGCGCCACCACCGGCGCCGAGACCATATTCACGATGCCCAGCATCGGCTGAAGCACGCCAGCAAGCGCCGCCGAGGTGAGTGCGCGGGTATTCATCTCGCTGACGTCGCCTGCATACTCGATCACGACACCGGTAATCGGGTCGTCCGTCAGTTGGCCTGCGAAGGAACCGAGCTTCTCTGCCAGGGCGATGAACGGTCTCAGGCGCGGTGCTTCGTCGGCCGAGATCGACGGCATGTTGAGGGCATTGCTCACTGCGCCGTGCAGCAGATAGTCGGACATCTGCTCGGCCACCTGCAGCGCGACGTTCTCCTGAGCCTCTCCGGTGGAAGCGCCGAGGTGCGGGGTGGCCACCACGTTTTCGAGACCGAATAGCTTGTGACCGGTCGCCGGCTCCACCTCGAAGACATCGAGCGCCGCTCCCGCCACATGGCCCGTCTTGAGGGCATCATAGAGTGTATCCTCGACCACCAGTCCCCCGCGGGCGCAGTTGATGATCCGCACGCCCCTCCGGCATTTCGCCAGTGCCGCGGCATCGATGATGCCGCGGGTCTTGTCGGTCAACGGCGTGTGTAGCGTGATGAAGTCGGCCCGGCGGAAGATGTCCTCGAGTTCGACCTTCTCGACGCCGATCTCGATGGCGCGCTCCGGCGACAGAAACGGATCAAAGGCAATCACCCGCATGCGCAGCCCCAGGCCGCGGTCGGCCACGATCGAGCCAATGTTGCCGCAGCCAATGACGCCCAATGTCTTGTTGAAAAGTTCGACGCCCATGAACCGATTCTTTTCCCACTTGCCCGCATGGGTCGAGGCATTGGCCTCGGGGATCTGCCGGGCCAGGGCCATCATCATCGAGATGGCATGTTCAGCCGTGGTGATGGCGTTGCCGAAGGGCGTGTTCATCACCACGATGCCGCGCGAGGTAGCGGCCGGAATATCGACGTTGTCGACCCCGATGCCGGCGCGCCCGATCACCCGGAGCTTGCCGGCGGCGGCGATCACCTTGGGCGTGACCTTTGTCGCCGAGCGGATGGCGAGACCGTCATATTGCGGGATGGCGGCAAGCAAGGCGTCCTTGTCCTTGCCGAGATCGGGAAAGTAGTCGACCTCCACCCCCCGGTCGCGGAAAATCTGTACGGCAGTTTCAGATAACTTGTCGGAAACGAGGACTCGCGGAGCCATGGGCTACTCCTGATAGCGATGGATTGGGAATTCAGACGGCGGTGGCCTGGGCGAAGGACCAGTCGAGCCATGGCAGCAGCTTTTCGACATCTGCCGTTTCGACCGTGGCGCCGCACCAGATGCGCAACCCAGGCGGCGCGTCGCGATAGGAGCCGATATCGAGCGCAACCTTCTCTGCTTCAAGCAGCTTCACCATCTTCTTCGGTACGGCGGCATCGGCCGCAAGAGTCAGGCACACCGACGTGTTGGACCGTGTCGATGCTTCGGCGGCCAGGTTGGTGGCAAAGGGCCGGGAATCGATCCAGCGCTGCACCGCCGCGGCATTGGCGTCGGCGCGGCCACGCAGGACCCTGAGTCCGCCAATGTCCTTCGCCCAGTTGAGCGCCACGATATAGTCTTCGACGCAGATCATCGATGGCGTATTGATCGTCTCGCCCTCGAAGAGTCCGGAAATCAGCTTACCGCCACTGGTCATGCGGAAGATCTTTGGCATCGGCCATTGCGGCACATGGTTCTCCAGCCGCTCGACGGCGCGTGGCCCGAGAACGAGAACGCCATGTGCGCCTTCGCCGCCCAGCACCTTCTGCCAGGAGAACGTCACCACGTCGAGCTTGGTGAAGTCGAGGTCTTGCGCGAAGGCCGCCGAGGTTGCATCGCAGATGGTGAGCCCCTTGCGATCATCCGGAATCCAGTTTGCGTTGGGAACCCGCACACCGGAGGTCGTACCGTTCCAGGTGAACACCACATCATTGTCGAAATTGACAATCGCAAGATCCGGCAGCGTGCCATAGGCCGCGGTCAATTTGCGCACGTCCGGCAATTTGAGCTGCTTGACCACGTCGGAGACCCAGCCCTCGCCGAAACTTTCCCAGGCCAGCATGTCGACGCCGCGCGCACCGAGCAGCGACCACAGCGCCATTTCGACCGCGCCCGTGTCGGAAGCCGGAACGATGCCGATCAGGTGGCTGGCCGGAACCTCCAGCACCTCGCGGGTGAGATCGATGGCAAGCTTCAGCCGCGCCTTGCCCTCGCTCGAACGGTGCGAGCGTCCGACCAAAGCATGTTCGAGAAGTTGGGGACTCCAGCCCGGAATTTTAGCGCAGGGGCCGGAAGAGAAATTCGCGCACGCGGGCTTCACGCCCGGCTTCGTCATCGTCATGTTGTGCTCCATCCTTGCAGATGGACCGGCCTTCGGTGGGGAAAGCTAGCCCGCAGCCGATATGCCGGAAATCGCGCAGGCCCGCAAGGGTCTCAATGGATGAGGGTGACCGCAAAGCTAATTGCGGTCACCCCCACCACTGCCGAGAACTCTCGATTGAGTCTCAGAACCCGAAGCGCAGACCCGTCGTGATCTGGTGTTCCATGGGGTTGTTGCCGTCGCTCATCACTTCGCGAAAGCGATAACCGACGTCCATGTCGATGTTGTCGGTGAGGCTGATGCTGGCACCCGCCATCAGGGCGTAGGCCGCGCCATCCTTGTTGTTGTTCGGACCGTCGACCGTACCCCAGCCATAGCCGACACCGGCACCGAGATATGGCGTGATCATGCTGTTCGTGGGAATGTCGAAATAGAGATTGGCAAGTCCCGTGGTGATCTGCATGTCATTGCCGCCGACGGTCGAGTCGTAGACCCCGGCCCAATCCACCCGCACATCGGCGCGCAGATTGTCATTGAAGCGATAGCCGACACCACCGCCGAGCGCGAGGCCGCTATCATCCTTGCCAGACCATTCGAGGAAGGACCAGCCGATGTCGCCGCGCAGATAGAACCCCATCGCGGCGTAGGAATCGGCATTCGCATCGGCCGCATGGGCCTGCCCCCCGACCACCCCTGCAAACGCCAAAGCGAGAATAGCTGTTTTGAGCCTTGTCATTTTCAAACTCCCGATACGCATTACGTCGTCCCTTTGATCGATGACCCTAGAAGCCGCTCGTGGCTCAAAACTGGCCCGAATATGGCCAAGGCGTGACAGTCGGTTAATGTGACTTTCGCGCAACAGGCCCTTGTGCCAATCTGGCCCGACCCATTGACGGAACAATCACCAGGAGCGAATCGCATGGCAAGACATCCCCAGCTCCTGGACTGGCTGTTTCTGTCCGTGCTGGTCGTGACTTGGGGATCGTCCTTCGCCATGACCAAGATCGCCGTCGCCCAGCTCGATGCGGCCTGGATCGCCGCCCTGCGGCTTGCCATCGCTGCCGTCGTTCTGGTGCCCTACGCCTATGCAGCTGGCCAGCCACTCCACAGTCCGCTGGCATCGTGGAAGAAATTCTCACTTCTCGGATTGATCGGGCATGCCGCACCATTCTTCCTGATCAGCTGGGGTACAGGATTTGTTTCCTCGAGCGTTGCCGGCCTGCTGATGGGCGCCATTCCTCTGATCCTGATCGTGCTGGCCCATTTCTTCATGCCGGGAGAGCCACTGACCCTCACGAAGTCACTGGGATTCCTGTCCGGCTTCGCCGGCATCGTCATCCTGATCGGCCCGGCCTCCCTGCTTGACATGTCCTTCACCGGGCACGAACTCATCGGCGAGGCAGCGATCCTCGGTGGCTGCTTCTGCTATGCCATTCACGCCATCACCGCCAAGCGGCTGGGCATCGAACACCCCATCAGGCAAACATCGGCCGTGTGCCTCGCAGGCGCGTTCATGGCGGTGATCTTCGCCGCATTGCACCGGCCCGATGGGCTCGATCATGCGCCTGCTGCCGCCCTCTGGGCCGTCGTTGGCCTCGGCCTCTTTCCGACAGCCTTCGCCAGCCTCCTGCTCTACCATCTGCTGGACCGGAGCGGCCCGACCTTCGTTGCCTATTCCAACTACCTGGTTCCGGTCTTCGCCGTACTGCTCGGCGCCGCGGCGCTGGGCGAATCCCTGAGCCTCAATATCCTGGCCGCTCTGGCGCTGATCCTCGCCGGCATCGCCATCAGCCGCTGGCAGGCCAGATCTACCAAGGAGACACCTGCATGAGACGCATTCTTGCCGCTATATTGTTCTGCGCGTCGGCCACCGCAGCGCAGGCGGACTGTCCGCTCGACAAGATCGAAGCCGCACTCGCTGCGTCCCTGGACGCCATGAGGCCGCTCGAGCGCGAAGTGAGCGACGTACAATCGACGGAAGGTGGGCTCTGGCAGATCTATCGCGAGAAGGACGGCCGGGTGAATACGATCCTGCGCATCGATGCGGGCGAATCGGGGCGCAGTGAAACCCGGCTCAGCATCGTCAATCGCAAGACTTATGGCATCGCCCGCACCCGCGTGGACTACCTGCGGCATGCCTTCGTCGAGGAAGGGCCCTTCGGCATCGCCCGCCGCACCGTCGACTACTTTTATTATTGCGACGGCAGGGCTCATGTCCCGGCAGGCAACGGCGCAATGGTGGACTTGGTCGAATACCCAAAAGCCGCTGATGAGGCCCAGCGTGACATGATCCTCAATGCCGATGTTGCGGATTTTACCAAGGGTCTGGCGCGCTGATGGACACCGTCCACATCGGCCGACACTCTGGCTGGAAAGCCTGCCTAGGCTGCGACCTTGGCGATGACACCGCAGAGATCGTCGACGATCGACCGCACCAGGCCTTCGTCGTCGCCTTCAGCCATGACGCGGATCAAGGGTTCGGTGCCGGAGGGGCGGATCACCAGCCGGCCGGACTTGCCGAGCCGCACTTCGGCCGCAGCGATCGATTTCCGCACCTGATCGTCCTCCAGCGGTTTGCCCGCCTTGAACTTCACGTTCTTGAGGACCTGCGGCAGCGGCGTGAACAGGGCGCAGACCTCGCTCACTGGCCGGTCGGCACGCTTCACCTCCGCCAGCACCTGGAGAGCGGCGAGGAGCCCGTCTCCGGTGGTCGAAAAATCCGACAGGATGATGTGGCCGGACTGTTCGCCGCCGACATTGTAGCCATGGGCCCGCATATGCTCGGTGACGTAGCGGTCGCCAACCTTGGTCCGCACGAGGGTCAGGTCCTTGCCGGTCAGAAAGCGCTCGAGCCCGAGGTTTGACATGACCGTTGCCACCAAGCCGCCACCCTGCAACTGGCCCCGCTCATGCCAGGAGGTCGCGATCAGCGCCATCAACTGGTCGCCGTCCACAACCTCGCCGCGCTCGTTGGCGATGATCACCCGATCCGCGTCACCGTCGAGGGCAATGCCGATATCGGCGCGCAGTTCGCGGACTTTCTCGCACATCCGGTCTGGTGCGGTCGAGCCGCATTTCTCGTTGATATTGGTGCCGTTTGGCTCGTGGCCGATCTGGATGATCTCGGCGCCGAGTTCCCACAGCGCCGTGGGCGCAACCTTGTAGGCCGCACCATTCGCCGTATCGATCACGATGCGCAGACCGTCGAGCGTCATGTCCTTGGGATAGGTGCGCTTGGCGAACTCAATGTAACGCGCCTGGGCATCCTCGATCCGCTTGGCGCGCCCGATCTTGTCGGAGGCCGCCAGACCGATCGTCTTGGGATCGTCGAGCATCGCCTCGATCGCCAGCTCCTGCGCATCGGTGAGCTTATAGCCATCGGGACCGAAGATCTTGATACCATTGTCGTGGTAGGGATTGTGCGAGGCCGAAATCATGACGCCCATGTCCGCCCGCATCGACCGCGTCAGCATGGCGACAGCCGGCGTCGGCACTGGCCCGAAGAGGAAAACGTCCATGCCGGCTGCCAGCAGGCCCGCCGTCAGCGCCTGTTCGATCATGTAGCCGGAGAGCCTGGTATCCTTGCCGATCACCACGCGCTGGCGCTGGCCGCCGCGCCGGTACAGGTTGCCGGCAGCCATGCCGATCCGCAACACCATTTCGGCGGTCATGGCACCACTGTTCGCCGTTCCGCGCACACCGTCGGTTCCGAAATACTTGCGCGACATGAGCCTCTCTCCCAATCCCCTCACAAACCGCTGGCGTCCGGGTCCGCTGACCCCCAGGCCACTGCCAGCGCTTCGACCGTTGCCTTGACATCATGCACACGGAGGATTTGCGCTCCGTTAAGGGCGGCCCACAGGGCACCGCCCACCGAGCCATGCACCCGGTTGCCCGCGATCTTTTCGCCGGTGAGCGCACCGACGAAACCCTTGCGTGAAAGCCCCATCACGAGCGGCACACCCAGACCGTGGAACAGCGTGAACTGCTGCAGCAGATCGAGATTGTGCCGGAAGGTCTTGCCGAAGCCGATACCCGGATCGGCCATCAGCCGGGCTCGGTCGATCCCTGCCGCCGTGCAGGCCGTGATGCGCGCTTCCAACCCATCGTAAACATCGAGGGCCACGTCCTCGTAACTGGGACTGAGCTGCATGGTCTTGGGATCACCCTGGGCATGCATCAGGATCACCGGACAATCGGCGGTCACCATCTCCGCCATGCTGCCAGGATCGTATTGCAGCGCCGAAACATCGTTGATGATCGAGGCTCCCGCCTTCAGGGCCTCGCGCATCACCTCGGCCTTTCGGGTATCGCAGGAGACACGGAGACCCTCGCGGGCCAGGGCGGAGATCACCGGGATGACCCGGGCCAGTTCCTCCGCTGTGGCGACACCTTCGGAACCCGGGCGAGTCGATTCGCCCCCGACGTCGAGGATGTCGGCGCCGTCCTTCGCCATCCGCAGTCCATTGGCGATGGCTGTCTCCGTCGCGGCGTTCTTGCCGCCATCGGAGAAGGAGTCGGGCGTCACATTGACGATGCCCATGACCAGGGGTCTGTCACGGGACACCGGTTGTGGCCAACCGATAGGATGCGCACCGTCATAAATTTCGAAGCGCCGGGCAAGCCCGCCTTCTTCGCGCGCAATGATTTCGACCATCGTGTAGGCCAAGGCTGGAAAGCCGCCGAGCGATGCTCCGCGGCCTTCCTTTATCAGTCTCCTGGCGTCGGGGCCGAACACCAGCCCCGCCGGACGAATGTAAGTCTTGCCCATCAGGACTGCGGTTGCGGTTCCATACCCCCCGCACCGTCGCCGGTCTTAGGGCTGCCGGCCGACGGCACGGCTGACGACGGCTTGGCCGACTTGCGGCCGGAATCGCCATCGTCACGGCGAGGCGGCTTGCCCGTGAGCAGGTCCTTGATCTCGTCGCCGGAAAGCGTCTCATACTCGAGCAGGCCCTTCGCCAGAGTCTCGAGGTCGGCATTCTTCTCGGTCAGGATCTGGCGGGCTGTGGCAAGGCCGTCGGACACCAGGCGCTTGACCTCCTGGTCGATCTTCTCGGCCGTTTCTTCCGAAATGTTCTGGGTACGCGACACCGAATGGCCGAGAAACACTTCTTCCTGATTCTCGCCATAGGCAACTGTGCCAAGCTCGTCGGAATAGCCCCAACGGGTGACCATGGCCCGGGCAAGCCGCGTGGCCTGCTCGATATCCGACTGTGCGCCGGACGTGACGTTCTCCTTACCGAAAGTCAATTCCTCGGCGATGCGCCCGCCCATCATGATCGCCAGCCGCGATGTCATCTGGATGAAGCTCATCGACAGCCGGTCGCCCTCTGGAAGCTGCATCACCATACCGAGCGCCCGGCCGCGCGGAATGATGGTCGCCTTGTGCACCGGATCGGCCTTCGGCACATTCATCGCCACCAGCGCATGCCCGGCCTCGTGATAGGCGGTAAGACGCTTCTCGTCTTCCGACATGGCCATCGAGCGCCGCTCGGCTCCCATCATGACCTTGTCCTTGGCTTCTTCGAATTCCGACTGGGTGACCATGCGCTTGTTGCGCCGGGCGGCCAGCAGCGCCGCCTCGTTCACCAGATTGGCGAGATCGGCTCCGGAGAACCCCGGCGTGCCGCGGGCAATCACCTTGGCGTCGATGTCCGGTGCCAGCGGCACATTGCGCATATGCACCCTGAGAATCTTCTCGCGGCCCTGCACGTCCGGGTTCGGCACCACGATCTGCCGGTCGAAACGGCCGGGTCGCAGCAGCGCCGGATCGAGCACGTCGGGCCGGTTGGTGGCGGCGACCAGGATCACCCCTTCATTGGCCTCGAAGCCATCCATCTCGACCAGCAACTGGTTGAGGGTCGGCTCGCGCTCGTCATTGCCGCCGCCGAGGCCTGCGCCGCGATGACGGCCCACCGCGTCCATTTCGTC
>JAGRLX010000034.1 GCA_020441605.1 Alphaproteobacteria bacterium | reverse complement strand
GGCCGAATAGGTCTTCACCGGCATGTCGAAATAGTTGCCAATGCCGGCCAGCTCCCGCACCTTATCGACGACCTCGTCCATCTCGTCGCGCGACATGCCATAGATCCGGCAGGCAAAGCGGGTGTTCTCGCCACCGGTCAAATTGGCCTGGA
This sequence comes from Alphaproteobacteria bacterium, assembly GCA_020441605.1. The sequence goes on along the minus strand of JAGRLX010000034.1, from coordinate 7,297 downwards.
TGCCGGGTGTCAATCCCATCGGTGGCGAAATCCGGCCGCTCCGCAAGATTCGTCCTTCGCTGGGAATATCGGCGCCGCCGATCAGGCGCAGGAATGTCGACTTGCCGGCACCGTTGGGTCCGATCACGCCGACGCTCATGTCAAGCGGCAACACGAGATTCACGTCGCGAAAGACGTAATGCCGGCCGAATTCGGTCGGATAATATTTCGAGACATTGACCAGTTCGATCATCTGCGCAGCAACTCGTAGCGGTTGACGTAATAGCCGACGAAGCCCAGGAACAAGATGGTTAGCATATATCCCGCGGGGAAAGTGAGCGTCACACCCTGGAATACCGGGAGGCCCAGGGCATAAAAGCGAATGTACTCCTCCATGTGCACCAGCGGGTTCCAGAGCAGGAGATCGCCAACCTGGCCATAGACATGCGAAATTGGATGAATAACAGCGGAAGCGAGGAAGAGCGCACGCGAAGAAAAACTCGCCACTGTGCTTATGATGGGATAGAGGGTTCCGTAGGTGCCGATGAACAGGCTGATGCCGAGGCCGGTCAAAGCCATCATCCCGAATATACCCAATACGCCCAGTGGCTCATTGAAATTCGGGACGAGATCGAAGAACCAACCCAGCGTGAAGAAGACCAGCATGCTGCCGAACAGCAAAAGCGCTACTTCCAGTATAAAGCTGGCGATGATGGCGTCGAACGGCTTGACCTGCTGATAGGCGTAGAAGGCGGCGTTCGATCTCACGACCCGCGGTATGGAGCTGAGTGACCGCCTGATGATGCCGAAGGGCAGATAGGACACCGTAATCCACAATGCGATATGGACGCCAAGCGGCTGCATGGCGCGCATGTAGTAGAAGATCAGAGTTATGACTGCGGCGGCCACTGCCGGCTCCACCAGGGGTCCGACAAGACTGAGCAGGCCATAGCGCCCGCCGCCCGCCCTGGTCTTCACGTCCTTGAAGATCAGGGCGAAGATCACGTTGCCCTGCCGGCGGCTTCCCTCCCGCATCTCCGAGAAGAAGCGCATCACGTCGCCGCGCATGGAATGATCGAAGCCGGCCAACCATCATCTCCCAGCAGGTAAGCGTGCCAGGAGCCTCCGGCACAGGATTACGGTACGTCCCATCACGTGTCCCAGCCTCCCGGCGAGGGTTGGCGGCGCATCTCGCATCGCCTTCAGCCGATCGAGAATCACTTCGGGCGGGCAGGGTAACATGCTCACTGGATCGAGATAGCGTGGATAGCAGATCAGCGCCGTCGCGGCCAGTTCGGCACGGCTGCGTCGCCGTCCCCGCCTCGCAAAGACCTGAATGTCTTCGGTCAGGCCCCAGCCGGCATAGAATGGCATGCCGTGAACGGTCACAGGCAGTCCCCGGAGAAGGGCCTCGAAGCCTGCCAGGGAAGAATAGGTTTCAACCCGGTCGACGAGGGGAAACAGCGCATCAAGCGGCCTATGGCGAGCAATATGGTCTGCACCACTGCGTTCCTCACTGTCGGTCAAGGCCCCTCGACGACCAAGGTGTTCAACATCGGGGTGTGGCTTAAATATGACATATGCTTCGGGATTGCGGGCTCTCGCCGCATGCAGCAGGGCAGCGTTGACATTGGCCGGCACTTCCATTCCGCTGGCCGCTCCAGCGAGGACCGCCGCGTCGTCCGCCACCTGGCCGGGTACCAGGATGACCTGCCGGCCCGGAGGAATCTGTGGTCCGTCGCGGCTGCCGGCCAGATTGTACTTGGTGATCCTCTCGGCGACGATGCGCTCGATGAGCGTCTCGGCGCGGGTGCAATCCCGCGCGGATATTTCGCCATGGGCGAGAAGCTGTTCGATGTCCGAAGGGCGGGATGGATCATAGTAGATGCCGCGGCAATCGAAGACCAGGGACATGGGTGGAACGAAGGCGGCGCCAAGACCGGCCGACCGGATGAAACCATCCTCGATGGCAATGACCGTCAGCCCGGCGGCCGCGGGGTCGCTGCGCAGCGCTGCGGCGTTGCGTCCCCAGGCTGCGATCGCCGCATCATGTTGTCGCGCAAGGCCGAGTGATTGCGACCGGCTGTTGCTGTAGTGGGGACGTCCGGCCGGCCCATCCAGCATTGCCGAAATGGCTTTCCGCTTCCATCGCGCGATCCTGTAGCCGACCACGGGCCGGCTGTTGTCGAGATAGCGCCGTCGAAGGAAATCGAGTTGATCCACCGCTGTGGCGGCATCGATGGGCCGGCGCCGCCAGGCGTCAAAATAGTGGCAGTAGCGCAGATAGACCGCAGCGCCCAGTTCGCCGAGGTTGCGGCGGCGGCGGCGGCGCGTGGGCGCGGCAATGCGGTCGTCGGTCAGGCCCCAGCCGCCATAGAACGGCATCCCGAAGCAGATCACGGGACACCCCGCCAACAGGGCTTCGAAACCGAATTGGCTGGATACCGTGTAGACCTTGGGTCGATGGTCGAAGAAGGCCCAGGGCTGCGCGTCGCTGGCGAAGATCTCGATCCCGCGGGCGGCGGCAAGTTCGCGGAGATAGCCCGCCTTGGCGCCGGCAATCACCTCGGGATGGAGCTTGGCCACAAGACGCGCGCCGGGATTCTCGGCGACGGCCGCTTCCATCATCCCGGCAAACTGCGCGTCGCCCGCCAGAGCGCCCGCCACCGACTCGTCGCCCCTGGTCTGGTCGATCAGGAGCACAAGTGGCCTGGGATCCGGTTCAAGGAAGCCATCGACGCGGTCGGCGCCGTGGTTGTATTTCGACAGGCGGCGACGCGCGATTTCACCGATCAGGTCCAGCGCTGCGCAGCACTCCTCCGGCGTGATATCGACGGATTCGAGAATGGTCTCGATGTCGCTTGGGCCGCGGGCATCATAGTAGATTCCGCTGCGGTCCATGATCATGGCGACCGGTCTTTGGGCCGGCCCAGGGCGGAGCGAGCGCAGGAAGCCATCTTCGAAGGCAATATACGGCAGGCCATTGCGCTCTGCGGCGGCTCTCGCCCGTGCCGCCGTCGGCTTGTGCCCCCAACCGGCTACGGCGCCATCACGTCCGGCGGTCAGCAGCGCCCGGCGCGGTATCATACCCGAGAGTTGCGCGATCTCCTCGCGCAATCGCCAGAGGCCCGACGAGAAAACATGAATCGGAAGGCTCACCGGGGCTGCCGCGGATTGGGGCAGCTCAAGAGGCCTTTCGGCCGGGCGTTTTTACTGGAACGGTCTCGAAGTCTGCGGGGGCCGGGGCGCCATGGATCAATGCCTTGGTCAGGGCCGGCATCAGGGCACTGCGTCCTTCCTGCGAGTAGTAGCCACCGTTGTACTGGCATGTGTTCCGCATCAGGTTGACCAGCTTGCGATAGGCGTTGCTATCCTTGCACGGCCGCAGGCGGAAGAAGTCGGCAAGGCGGCCTTGCGCCACGATTTGCGGATGGTTGAACACGGCCCGCCCCAGAACCATGGTGGGAATGCCGCGCAACAGGGCCTGATGGCAGGCCGTCGAGTTGATCGCCGTCACCGAGATGGCGCGTTCGAGCAGCGGCACGAGCTTGCCTGTTTCGACGAAGAACACCCGCTCCGCCAATCCGAATTGGTCGGCCATGTCGTGGATGACGCGCCCGATGTCGATCACGCCATTGTCCAGCGGATGATTCTTGAACACCAGAATCGAATCGGTTGAGCCGCTGGCGGCGAATTCCTTCAGGCAGAATTCGGCGAAATGGCGGGTCGATGAGAATGAACTGTGTTCACGGATCTGCGCGTCGCCATTCAACTGTAGCAGTACGAGATGAATCGGCTTGCCGAGGTTGGTGATGGCCTTGACGGCACGCGTGGCCCGGAAACGCCGCCGTGGCCAGGATGCGATCCGCCCGGTCCACAGCGCGGCTTCCGCCAGGACATCGAGGTCACGATGTGATTCGTAACGCGGGAAGAGTGGCGTGAGCAGGAAGTTCCAGCCATAGTACAAGAAACCGGACAGGACGTAGTTCCAGTGGGTGCTCTTCAGTTCGACCTCCGGCTTGCTGAGCGGCCCATTTAGGTCCGGGTGGTCGATGCGATCGAGGTCGACGCTTGCCAGCGGCGAATAGCCGTTGACGCCTTGCGATTCGCAGGTGATCCAGCTGGGGCGCAGGTAGCCCTCTTCAAGCACATGGACGGCCACGCCGAGCGGGCCCAGGCTGTTGATCGCTGCCTTGTGGTAGGGTCGGCAGTCGCCATAACAGATCAGATCGGTGACGCCCTCCTGGTGTGCCAGGGCCTCGATCCAGGCCGGCCAGTCGGCGAAGGACCTTCGGAACACGCGGATACCACTCAGCAATCCGCTGATGAAGTCACCACCATTGATTGCAACGCGGGTACAGCGATGTCCCGCCGCTTCCAGTTCGCGCTGAAGATGTCGATAGAATGGGCCACAGGGGCCCTGCAACAAGAGAAAATGCCTTGGGTTGCCCTCTACCCCGGTGGGCACAGGTGCTGGCGAGCCATTTGCCATACGCGTCGTTACCCCTAAACTCACTCTTTCAAGTGCGCCCGCTCCCTCTTGTTTATGGATAACGCCAAGCCAATGAAATGGCAAGTGCTTTGCCAAGCCGTTGACGGAGCGGCGGGAATCGCCGGTTGAAGACGGCCACGCCAGAGAGTAATCCTCAACCCCTGTACCAGTGAGGGCGCCGGAATGAGCATCGATCTTCTGTTACGCAACGCAACGCTTCCCGATGGCCGCAGTGGCCTCGACATCGCTTGCCAGGCCGGACGTATCGTGGAGGTTGCGCCGCAGATTGCCGGCGAGGCCGCAGAGGTGATCGACGCCCAGGGTTATCTGGTAACTCCGCCGTTCATCGATGCCCATTTCCACATGGACGCCACGTTGTCGCTCGGCATACCGCGCTTCAACATGTCGGGCACCTTGCTCGAGGGCATCGCCCTGTGGGGTGAATTGAAGCCGCAGCTCACTCCGGACGCGGTCATCGAACGGGCCCTGCGCTATTGCGACCTGGCGGTCAGCCAGGGCCTTCTGGCGATCCGGACCCATGTCGATGTCTGCGACGACCGGTTGCTGTGCGTCGAGGCGCTGCTCGAGGTGCGCAGGAAGATCGCGCCCTATCTCGATCTGCAGATCGTGGCCTTTCCGCAGGATGGCTTCTACCGCTCGCCCAATGGCCGGCAGAACCTGATCCGGGCGCTGGACCTCGGCGTCGATGTGGTCGGCGGCATTCCCCATTTCGAACGGACCATGGCGGATGGTGCGGCCAGCCTGAAGGATCTGTGCGAGATCGCGGCCGAACGCGGCCTGCTGGTCGACATTCATTGCGACGAGACCGACGATCCCCTGTCGCGCCATGTCGAATCGTTGGCTTACGAGACCCATCGGCTGGGGCTCCAGGGGCGCGTGGTCGGATCGCATCTCACGTCGATGCATTCGATGGACAACTACTACGTCTCGAAGCTGATCGCGCTGATGGCTGAGGCCGAGCTTCACGCAACGCCCAATCCGCTGATCAATATCACCCTGCAGGGGCGCCACGACACTTACCCCAAGCGCCGCGGCATGACGCGGGTGCCGGAATTGCGGGCGGCGGGTATCAATGTCTCCTTCGGCCATGATTGCGTGATGGATCCGTGGTATCCGCTGGGCCAGGGCGACATGCTGGAAGCCGCATACATGGGTATCCATGCCGCGCCGATGACCAGCCGCGAAGCGATGCGCTGGGCGTTCGACGCGGTGACCATCAATCCGGCAAAGGCGCTGCATCTCCAGGGCTACGGGTTGGAGAAAGGATGCAACGCCGATTTCGTCGTCCTGCAGGCGCGCGATCCGATCGACGCCATCCGGCTCAAGGCTAATCGTCTCAAGGTGGTGCGGCGTGGCCGGGTGATCGCTTCGGCGCCTGAGCGCGTGAGCGAACTTCATCTGGCAGGCCGTCCGGCCATGGTCAATGGCGCCGATTATGCGCCGCGTGCCTCGTCCTGACCCGGACGCGGCCTGAGGCCGTCGAAGAAAAGCGCCAGCAGGGAGCATTCGGCTGTCTCGAAAGTGTCGGAATTTCCCTGCAGCAGCGCCCGTACCTGAACGTCGAAGTCGGCGTAGTGCTGGGTGGTCGCCCAGATGGCGAAGATCAGGTGATAGGGATCGACCGGGTTGATCCGGCCGGCCTTTATCCAACCAGCGATGACGGCCGCCTTCTCGTCGACCAGTTGCTTCAGGGGACCACGCAGGAATTTGCCGATGGCGGGGGCACCATGCAGGATCTCGTTGGCGAACAGGCGGGATGCCTCCGGTTTGAGCCGTGACATCCGCAGCTTGGCCGAGACGTAGCGCTCCAGTTCGGTGAGGGGATCGCCGGCAGGATCGAGCGCGCGCAGGGGCTCCAGCCAGTCGGCCAGCGTGTGTTCCAGGACGGCGATGTAGATGTCTTCCTTGCGCCGAAAATAATAGAGCAGATTGGGTTTCGACAAGCCGCAGCTGCGGGCGATCTGGTCCACCGTCGATCCCCGGAACCCGTAGGTCGAGAAGACCCCCAGTGCCGCCTCGAGAATCAGTTCCTGATTCTGCGACTGGATGCGGGTCTTCCGCGCTGGCTTGGCCGGTCCCATGGCTCCATCCTGTTAATTCTTGATCAGATGGTCAAGAGCAGATAGCGTTTCCCCCCATAATCAAGAATCCTATGGGGAGAGACATGGCGGCCGCGGCCGTTATCGAAGCCAAGGACCTGAGTTTGACCTTTCAGACGGCGGATGGCCCGGTCTTTGCCTTGTCCAAGGTCGATCTGCGGGTCGAGGAGGGCGATTTCGTCTCCTTCATCGGGCCGTCGGGTTGCGGCAAGACCACCTTGCTGCGGGTCATCGCCGATCTCGAGCAAGCGACCGGAGGTCAGATCACGGTCAATGGCATGACCCCGGAACGGGCCCGTCTGGCCAGGGCCTATGGTTATGTGTTCCAGGCGCCGGCGCTCTATCCTTGGCGCACGGTGGAGCGGAACGTCGGTCTTCCGCTGGAGATCATGGGGCTCGATGACCGGGCCGAGCGCATCCGGCGCAATCTCGAACTGGTCAATCTCGCCGGGTTCGAACGGAAATTCCCGTGGCAATTGTCGGGTGGCATGCAGCAGCGGGTGTCGATCGCGCGGGCGCTCGCCTTCGATCCACCGCTGCTCTTGATGGACGAACCGTTTGGCGCGCTCGACGAAATCGTGCGCGACAAGCTCAACCAGCAGCTTCTCGAACTGTGGAACCGGATGGGCAAGACCGTTGTCTTCGTCACCCACTCCATTCCGGAGGCGGTCTTCCTGTCGACCCGCATCGTGGTGATGAGCCCGCG